>JABWCP010000005.1 GCA_013360215.1 bacterium
ATTTGCGCCCATTCCAGTCGCGCATCCGGTCTGCAGTGCCGTTGCCAGGCATACGCCGGTTTTTTCTTTAAACGATCATAAAACATCAACCCGGCAGCCGATCCTCCAAGATCGCCGGTTACCGCGATCACGTCCCCGATACGGGCATCGCTGCGAAGCCATGGTCTATTTCTTTCAGCAACGTTTCCGATTAAAGTAACCGTTATCGAAAACGCAGAACTGCGCGAAATGTTTCCGCCGACAATTTGTACATTATAATTCCGGCATGCTTTTGTTATCCCGCGATACAACGCATGTATACTTTTAGTACGCGTCTGCGAATCCATTTGAAGCGCGATCACTGCAAATGAAGGGTCTGCACCCATGGCCGCGATATCACTGACATTGACGGAAATACTTTTATAGCCAATATCTTCAAACGTCATATATCGCCGGTCAAAATGAATCCCTTCGACCATTGCATCCGTCGTGATAACTTGTTGTTTTGCCGATGACCGCACCCATGCCGCATCATCGCCTATGCCGCAAAGAACATTTTTTCCGGCCGGATAGCCCGACTCCAGAATCGCGTGTAACTGACGAATCAGGCTAAATTCGTCGCCCGTTTTTTTTGATTTCATCAGGCGGCAATATACGGGTAGGGGCTTTTTATAGCAATTATTTTATGCGTTTTAAAGCAATAAAACCGATTAAAAATCAACCCGTTAAAAGTCGTGATTTCCCATAAAAAAACGCGGGCTCGCCTGAAATGATGGGTGAGCCCGCGTACGTATTCTCGAGATGGGATCCGAGTTCAGTAAAAATTAATCAAGGATATAATCTATCGTACCGATAAGCTGTTCAAACTCCTTACTGTATTTGTCCATCGTGGTTTGAGGGCCGACCGCTTTGAGAAACCAAGGACCATTGGGCGCCTCGACGATAGCGGCCCACATCGCATAACCCGGCGTTTCATCCACCGGGCCGCCCATTTGACCGGCCACACGCGGTTTCATATAATTACCGCTCACACGAACAATCGTTATTTTGAGTTTGTTGTTTTCTGTATTTTTGATTACGGCTTTACTTTGAGTATCGCTGCCGTCCGGTTGTTTAAACTGCCCGTACCAACGCGAAAGATTGGCATCAACGGATCCGCCGGCACCGGGAAAATAAGACAGTACAAGTTCCGCGTCATCTTCCGGTTTACTGCCGGGAAGACGGTACTGCTCCTTACGCATCGAATTGGTCGGCGTTTCAGACTTCCAAACTTCAGGGGCTTTAAAAACTACATGGCCCGGCGCATTCATATCAATATTTGCATGCGGATTTCCGGCATGGGGATTACCTGCGGGCGCATTTTCGGGAGCCGGTTTCGGCCCGGGTTTGCAACTCACTATCGTCATTACGAATACAACAAAAATCACTATGTACTTCATAAGCTAACTCCAAAATCATTTTTCTTTGTGTGCATTGAGAGTATAAACAAAATTGAGGATTGGAAACAAGTATTATCGTTAATCACTGGTTTTACGATAACGAATGACAGCCAATGTAAACATAGTGAAAGCTAAACCTATCAACGCGGAAACATAAGGAATTATATCCTGCAGCGGCGCGCCTTTGAGCAACACCTGCCGCAGTATGCGAATAAACAACGCTACCGGATTGATCCACATGGTCTGTTGCGCCCATAGCGGCATACTGTCAAGCGGCGTAAAAAGCCCGCCCATCAACATAAAAATCACCATAAAGAACCATGCGATAAACATCGCCTGCTGCTGCGTTTCTGTAACCGTCGAAATAAAAAGACCCAGCCCCAAAACCAATATCAGATAGATAATCGTGATGCCAAAAACCAGCGGTAATCCGCCGAGCATCGGCAAATCAAACACTAAGCGGCCAATAACCAACCCCATAGCCAATTCAAATAATCCGATGATGAGAAACGGTAGCAGTTTTCCTATGATGAATTGATGTTTTTTTATCGGCGTTACGTTGATTTGTTCGATCGTACCGATTTCTTTTTCTCGCACAACGTTCATGCCTGACAAAAACAGACCGATCATCGTTACCAATGCCACAAGTATGCCGGGTATCATATAATGTTTATAATTCAATTCCGGATTATACCAATTTCTGGCGATTATTTCGATGCGCTGCGTCGTGCCCTGAGTCGGCTGAAAAGGCACGGTCTGTCTCGTAAAATCCTGAATGATCTGAGCCGCATACGACTGAATCACGCCGGCCGTACTTCCGTCTTCGGAATTGATCACCAGTTGCAATTTCGCCGTCGCTCCCGTGATCACATCCTTTTCGAAAAAAGCTGGAATTTCAACGATCAAACTGGCTTCGTTTTTTAAAACGGATCCTTCCGCTTGCGCATAATTGGTCGGCATGTCCGTGAGAATAAAATGATGCGTTGACGTAAAACGCTCGATCAGTTGCCTTGACAAATCCGATCGGTCGCGATCGACGATTTGAAATTTTACATTCTTCACATCGAATGTCGCCGCATTGGAAAGTATCAACAGCTGAATGAAAGGCATAACGAAAATAATAGGCAACATACCTTTGTTCCGAAAAATCTGAAGAAACTCTTTACGCAAAATAAATCGAATCGTCCGCATCGTCACTCCAATCGGATTTTAAATTTTCGCGCACTGATGGTCATGAGTAAGAGTGTCATACCCGCGAGCACCAGGGTTTCTTTCCACAGATATTCGATACCAACGCCTTTGAGCATGATACCTTTGACGATAATGAGAAACCATTTAGCCGGAACAATATTGCTAAAAATCTGAAGTGGCACCGGCATACTCGAAACCGGAAAAATAA
Source organism: bacterium (assembly GCA_013360215.1). Lineage (NCBI taxonomy): Bacteria > bacterium. Next base: position 2,818 of record JABWCP010000005.1, read on the forward strand.
ACCCGGAAAGAATAATAACGGGCAGCATCAGTCCGGCCAACGATGCCATCATAGCTACCTGTTGTGTACGGGCAATCGTAGAAATCAGTAACCCAAGCGATAAAGCCGTCATGATAAAAAGTAACGCCTCCGCGTAAAAAAGCGCGTAACTGCCGCGAAACGGCACTTCGAAAACAAATCGTGCCAGCAAAAGAACTGTTGAAGTATTGACCAAGGACAACAATAAATAAGGCAATACTTTTCCGACGATGATCTGTATCGGTCGCAGCGGGGAAACCAATAAAATCTCCATCGTTCCGAGTTCCTTTTCGCGAGTGATGGTGATGGAAGTCATCAGTGCGGATATCAGCATCAGCAAAAGCGCAATAAGCCCCGGGACAAAAAGATATACGCTGCGCATCTCCGGATTGAAAAGCATTTTTACTTCAGTGACTATCGGCGTCAAGGCATGCGGATTAAGATTCGCCGAATAATCCCGGATAATGGAAGTCGCGTAGGCCGTCAACGTCGTAGCCATATTGGGTTCCGTCGCATCGGTGATCAGTTGTATATTCGCTACACCTTCGTGATACAAACGCGCGGTAAATTGCGGTTCAAAAACCACAGCCATCTTTACGTCGCCGGTTTCAAATGCCGGCGCTATTTGATCGTCGTGCGTCAGTGTTTGAACATTTTGAAAATAACCGGATGATAAAATTTTTTGAGTGATTTCCTGTGAACGCGCATCGTGGGCATGATCCAGTATGGCAATGCGCGCATCATTGATTTCATTACGAATGGCAAAGCCGAATAAAATCATTTGAATGACAGGCATACCAAAAAGAATCAATACCGTTCGTTTGTCGCGAAGGATGTGAAAGAATTCTTTGACGATAAATGCGCGAAAGCTTTTCATAATTCTTTACTTTGCTGCGGTCTTGCAAGGCGGATAAACACGTCGTTCATAGATTTTGCCTCAAACGTTTGCTTCAATCCGCGCGGCGTGTCCAGCGCAGCCATGCGCCCGTCCACCATGATCGACACGCGATCACAGTACTCCGCTTCGTCCATATAGTGCGTGGTTACAAATACGGTGACACCGCGATGCGCCGCTTCGTAGATCATATCCCAAAACTGACGCCGTGTGATCGGATCCACACCACCGGTCGGTTCGTCTAAAAAAACGATGGCCGGATCGTGTAATAATGCCACCGAGAAAGCCAGCTTTTGTTTCCATCCCAAAGGCAACTCGCGCAGCATAGTCCTGGCTACATCATGCATGCGCAGACGATCCAGTAGCATTTCGCTTTTGGTACGTATCGCCGCGTCGGATAAACCGTAAATACCGCCGTAAAAGGTGATATTTTCCTGCACGGTCATATCTTCATACAGCGAAAACCGTTGACTCATGTAGCCGATATTTTTTTTAATGCTCTCTGTTTGCGTATAAACATCATACCCGGCGACTTGTGCCGTACCCGACGTAGGCGCCAATAATCCGATGAGCATTCGCATCGCGGTGGTTTTACCGGCCCCATTGGCGCCCAAAAAACCGAAAATTTCACCGCGACCGACATCAAACGTAATCGCATTGACAGCGATAAACGAACCAAAGCGTTTAGTCAAATCACGAACCGTAATTGCCGCATCGGATTTATTGGGTTTCATGTTGCTCCATCAATGCCATAAACGAATCTTCGATGGTCGGTTCGGTGCGCATCACTTCGACATCATCAAATCCCTCCGTCCTCAGTTCATCACGTAATTGCTGTTCGGAAACCCCGGGACGCCGATCCGTGTAATGCAAAAATTCGCCGAACGGAAAAATAGATTGTGTTTCCGCAGATCCGCGCAAATGCTCCATCAAAAGATAGGTCTTACGACTTTTGATCGCATACAGCGGCGAACGAAATTTTCCCACCACATCGGCCGGTGTGTCGATATCCAAAATTTTACCGCTTTGAATCAATGCGATACGATCACAAAGCCCGGCTTCATCCATGTAAGGCGTGGATACGATGATGGTAATACCTTTGGTCTGGAGCCGTTTGAGCATGTGCCAAAACTCTTGCCTTGAAACAGCGTCAACACCCGTGGTCGGCTCATCCAAAAAAAGAACTTCCGGCTTGTGTATCAACGCGCAACTCAAGGCCAGTTTTTGTTTCATGCCGCCGGACAGCTGGCCTGCGCGGCGTTTTTTGAACGGTTCGATCTGAACATAGATGTCGCGAATGAGATCGTAGTTTTCCTGAATAGAGGTGCCAAAAACCGATGCAAAAAATTGTAGATTTTCTTCTACACTGAGATCCTGATACAACGAAAAGCGACCCGGCATATAACCTAATCGTTTGCGCAATTCCCTGAAGTCGCGAACAACGTCCAATCCGCTCACGGTGGCGCGGCCTTCGTCGGGTATCATCAGTGTTGTCAGAATGCGAAATAACGTACTTTTTCCTGCGCCATCCGGTCCGATAAAACCAAAAAGTTCTCCGGCTTTGACCTGAAAACTCAGGCTTGTAATCGCTGACGTTTTGCCAAATCGTTTCGTGAGATGATCCGCTTCGACCGATATCATAGTTTGGTATTATCCGCTTGGTTTTTCACAAAAACATAATACCCGATCAGAGAAATAATGCCCCACACTATCCATCGGAAGCCCATCGCTGCAACGGTTCTTTTTTCGTAGGCCAAACCCGATGCGATATGTATTCCTAATAAAACAAAAATCACACTCGTCGTAATAAAGATGTAAACGCTTAGTTTGTAGGCTACGCGCGGATCAATCCACACATACAGACTTGCTGCGACATAGATAAAACCTGAAAAAAAATTAAACCAGACAACCCAAGGTATGACTGTTCCGAAAACACCCGCATTAAAAAAAATGGCAGCGCCGCCCGCCGTGATGGTCGCCAGTCCAAAGATGGCCGCCGACAACGAAATAAGTAATTTTGTTATTAACGGTTTCATTTTAAAAAACTTCTAATCATTCACCTGACTTTATTGAAAATACATTTCGCCCGGCATCCCGATTTTCAAACTGCCATCGTTTTGAACTTTTACTTTGATGGCGTACACCATATTGACGCGTTCCTCTTTGGTCTGAATAATCTTCGGTGTAAATTCCGCCTTAGAGGCAATCCAAATCACTTCGCCTTCGAGCGAGCGATTGTCCGTAGCGTTGTCATCTATCGCGACTCGCACTTTTTGACCTATTTTTACATGCGGCAGCTGATCACCGCTGATGTACGCGCGCAAATGCATCACACGGATGTCGGCAATTTTATAAAGCGGTTTGCCAAAGGATACGATCTCATACGATTGTACATATTTAGCCAATACGGTTCCCGATATCGGATTGATAATGAGACTTTTTTGTATTTGATCGTTGATCTGACGTATCTGCGCATCCAACCCGGCCAGTTCCGACAATACGCCGGCATTTTGTGCTTCCGTGGAAGCGATTTGTTTTTCGATCACACGCACCTGGCCTGTGATGTCATCCATTTGTTTCTGCGTCGCTACTTTTTCACGATAGAGATTCTCAATACGCGTTTTTTCCGTCATGGCCACACGGCGCTGCTCCTGCAGTACTTCCATTTGCGCAAGGACGTTATCTGATCGGGCGGCTACACTTTGTTTGGACGCGACCAATTGTATCCGCTTCAGCGCCAGTTGTGTGGTATCAATACATCCGACGCGTTGTTGTTCGGTCAAAGTGATCCCCTCTTCGACATCAAAAAAAAGCAGCTTTCCGCCGGCTTCAGCAGCAATCAAAGTTTCGACTGCTTCAAAATTACCGTACGCATCGGCCATGTTGTTTTTTTTGGAACACGCCGTCAGGGTTATTAAAAATAATGTGATCGTTATAAAGGTTTTCACATGCATCTCCTAAACCCGTAAACCATTGAGCACCAGCATGGTGACCTGCGCTTTACGGCGTTCTATAAATTCATTGAATTGTTTTTCGTCCATACTGAAAAAAAACTCGACCATCGGTTTGGCAACAAAAGGAAAAACACATTGGCTTAAAATACTAAGAAGCAATTGCTCCGGCTCGATCGGGATATAGCGTCCATCTTCGATGCCTTCGCGTATTTGACGTTTGATGACATCTAGCTTAGGTACTATACCGCGTTCCTCAAATATGCGCCGCATACGCTCGGGGTTGGTCGTCATTTCATGTAAAACGAAACCGGGAATGAAGCGATTGTTTTTTATAAAGTCGATATAGGTGTGAATCAGTTTTTCGATTTTTTGCTCCAGTGGTGCTTCGGAATTGATCATATGTAAAACGAGAGGAAAAAAACGTGAGATCGCCTCTTCAAAAACAGCTTGAAACAAACGGTCTTTGCTGCGGTAATAATAATGCAAAAGTGCTTTATTGATGCCGGCTTCGTCGGCTATTTCCTGCATCCGGGCGCCGTCAAAGCCTCGACGATGAAATATGGAACGAGCGGCTTTGATGATCTTGTTTTCTGCTGAATCTTGTTCTGTTTTTATGTTTTGATCCATTTTAAATATTGATAATAATAAACTTAAATTATTAATTAGATAGTTTAACTAAACAGTTAAATATATATTATAAACACAGCTGTGTCAAGTTTTTTATGTAGCAAACGCTAAAAAACTGTCTTTAGTGTTTATGTTTAATAAAACAATTTAGAAAATTCTATGAATCGGTCTTTCAAGTATAAAACATAAATTTTTATGGAAAATGAGGGATATAAATTATTATAATACCCCTATCCAAACCACTTTAAAACTTCTCATGACAAAATACGTTTGGCGGAGCCTGCTTTTTTTTGAAATTACCCTAATATCGCTGATTTGCAGCGTAACGGCACAGGTGCGTTTTGTTGATCTGGACCGGCTTTCCCTCGAAGAAGGGCTCTCTCAAAGCTCCGCTATCTGCATGCTACAAGACAGGCAAGGTTTTCTTTGGATTGGCACCGAAGACGGACTTAATCGCTACGATGGGTATTCCATTAAGATTTTCAAAGCCGATCCGGCAGATTCCGGTGCGTTACAAAATGCTTGGATAACTTCACTTTTTGAAGATCATACCGGTAATTTATGGGTAGGAACCCGCGGCGGGCTGCACCGCTACGATGCGGCACGAAACAAGTTTATTTCTATACCGCTGGATAATACCTCATTGTCTGTCTTTGCAATTACGGAAGATTTGCAACACCATCTTTGGGTTGGCACACAGCAAGCCGGGTTATTCAGAAAATCTGCATCAACGGCCGATTGGCGACAGTATCGTTTTGACCCTGCGGATCCCCGGTCTGTGAGCAGCAATGATATTTTTGTTTTATACACGGATGATATCGGCCGTGTTTGGATTGGAACACGAGACAATGGTCTCAATCGCTACGATGCGATGGCGGATAATTTTATTCGTTACCAACCCACTACAGGAAATCCCTATAGCATCAGCGGCTTATCCATTCGCAGCATCCGTCAGTATAAAACGGAAATCTGGATTGGCACACTCAATAACGGGGTCAATCGTCTTGATCCGCTTACCGGACGATTCAATTCGTATCAACCCGATGCTTCCAAACCCGGCTCAATAGCTCATAACAGTATTTGGTCCTTATTTGCAGACAGTAAAGGCATTTTGTGGGTAGGCACATTTGGCAATGGTGTTATGCAATATGATCCTGCCGGGGATAGCTTTGTTCAAATTCAGTCCAAACCTTCCTCAACACCGCGCAATGATCAAGTCGTAGTTTCTATTCTGGAAGACCGCAGTGGCATGATGTGGTTTGGCACTATCGGTGATGGGTTACGCAAATACCTTCGTATCAAAGACCGCTTTCAATTTATCAATGCACACCCCAATCCTAAACGCGGTTTACCGGATAATATGATCTGGTCACTGCACGAAGATCGGCAATCCAACATATGGATCAGTACTCAAAAAGGCATCACGGTCTATAACCCCAAAAAAGAGGTTTTTTCTCAATATACCAACCCGCGAAGGGAAGCGTGGAAGCTCGGCGAAACAGCCTACGCAATGGCACAGGACAGCAATGGTGTGATTTGGTTTGCGACGTTCGGAGACGGTCTCAAACGGTTTGATCCGCGCACACAGCGCATTTCAGCGTTTCAAGTTAATAAATTTTCGCCGGGCGGAATTCCTACAAATAATATTTTAGCACTATACGTTGACCACGAAAACGTACTTTGGGTTGGTACGTATGACGCCGGGCTTCTCCGATTAGAACCCGGAAACAGAACTTTCAAAGTTTTTAAGAAAAAAGAAAAAGATTCAACTTCTCTGCAAGACAATCAGGTGCGTACTGTTTTCGAAGACGCGCGCGGCGTTTTATGGGTAGGCACGGCGCAAGGCGGGTTACATCGTTTCGACAGAAATTCGTCTACGTTTAAAGTATATTCGACGCAAAGTCCGGGACTGAAACGTCTTCAAAATAATTTTGTCAGCGCCGTATCCGAAGACAAAGACGGTAGTCTGTGGGTGGCCACCTACGGAGGATTGCACCGGATGAACCGCGAGACAGAAACATTTATTTGTTACTCCGAAAAAAACGGACTCGCAAGTAACCAAATATACGCCTTGATCAAAGATCAGCGTGGCCGTTTTTGGATGACCACCAGCCACGGATTATCCGTACTGGATCCGCACGATGCCGTACCTGTATTTCGAAACTATACATCGCACCACGGCCTGCAAAGTGATGAGTTTAATATGGGCGCGGCGATTCGCAATGTATCCGGAACGATCATGGCCGGCGGTGTGAGCGGCGTGGTGATTTTTCATCCGGATAGCCTCGAAAGTAAAAAATACGATGTCCCGGTGGCTATCACGGCCGTGCGTGTTGCCAATCGCATGTTGGAGCACGAACCTTGGGATGACAAATATACGACGCTTCGGCATGATCAATCTACCTTGGCTTTTGAGTTTGCATCGTTTGATTTTTCTTTTCCAGAACAGAATAAATACGCCTATCGCCTTGAAGGATTTGAAACGGAGTGGTCCGATGCTGATGCATCACGACGTACGGTCAATTATACCAATCTTGATCCGGGAAAATATGTTTTTCAGGTACGCGGCACCAATAGCGACGGCCATTGGAGTGATAAAACGGCCGCATTTCGTTTTGAAATTCTGCCGCCATTTTATAAAACATGGTGGTTCGTCGGCAGCAGTATTTTTCTGATTGTGTTTTTAGCTATTCTATTTTATCGAATACGCATCCGCCGCATCGAAAATCAAAAGAACGAATTGGCACGCCAGATAACGGAGCGCACAAGAGAGTTGCGTGAAAAAAACAGCGAATTGGAACGCGTCAATGCGATACGAAACGAACTTCTGGGCATGGCTGTACACGACTTGCGTAGTCCTATCTCTGCGATACGAAATCTGGTTCAGTTTCACTTGGAAGCTTTAAAAAATCAAATTAACGATCGTGAAACAGATATGCATGATATGGAACGTGCGCTAAGTTTATCCGATCGCATCAGTTCGACATTAAATGATCTGTTGGATATTTCCGCTATCGAATCGGGCAAATTATCCATAAACAAACTCCCCGAGAATATCGAAACCATTATTCATGATGCGTTCGAGCTCAATCTTCGTGCAGCCGAGCGCAAAGGTACTACGTTAAAATCCGATATCGCACCCAACCTCCCCAAGATTCTTGTGGATCGTATTCGGATCGCCGACGTACTCAACAACCTCATCAGTAACGCCGTCAAATACACACCTAAAAATGGCCGCATCCGTGTCTATGCCGAAGTATCGGGCATGTTTATGCATATTCATGTCGAAGACAATGGCCAGGGCCTAACGCAGGAAGATTTATCCAGCGCTTTCAAAACATTCACGCGATTGAGCGCCACACCTACCGATGGTGAAACCAGCACCGGGTTAGGGCTGGCCATCGTAAAAAAAATAGTCGAACTCCACGGCGGTTCGGTCTGGGTGCGATCAGAAAAAAATAAAGGCTCGACATTTAGTTTTTCCGTTTCGCTCGAAGGACACCATTAATCCGTTCGGGTCGGCCTCTTTTCTGCGCGCCGCGTTACTTTGAAATCCTCCTTGCAATCCATTTCGGTTTTTTCTAATATGGCGCGTTCCAAGTTTCAAAAATAATTGAAACTTTAAATGAAAGCGAATTTATGCTGCAGAAGATTTTTGATAAAATCGAAAACAACGAACGCCTGACGTTTGAAGACGGGATGACGCTGTACGCTTGCAAAGAGCTACCGCTGCTCGGTTTCCTCGCCAACCATGTTCGCCAAAAAAAGCGTCCGGGCAATCAAGTCACGTATATCATTGATCGTAATATCAACTATACCAACGTCTGCGTTGATCTGTGCAGTTTTTGTGCTTTTTATCGCCCGATAGGTCACGACGAAGGTTACGTCCTTCCTACGGAAGTTATTGATGAAAAAATTGACGAACTTATCGCACTGGAAGGCATTCAGATCCTTATGCAAGGCGGACTGAATCCAAAACTCAAAATCACTTATTACGAAGATTTATTTCGTCATCTGCGCTCCAAATACCCTCAGATTTGGCTGCACTGCCTGAGCGCCCCGGAAATCCGCTACATCGCCAAAGTTTCGGGACTTACGCTGGATGAAACGGTTGCGCGACTCAAAGCCGCCGGACTTCAGTCTGTGCCCGGTGCCGGCGCAGAGATCCTTGTAGATCGTGTTCGCTCGGAAATTTCACGCGGAAAATGCGACACCCAAGAGTGGCTGGATGCGCATAGTATATTTCACAAACACGGCTTGACATCCACGGCGACGATGATGTACGGCCATGTGGAAACCCGCGAAGAGCGCATCGAGCATATTCTTAAAATCCGCGATCTTCAGGATAACAGTTTAAAAAACTACGGCCTCGGTTTTACCGCATTTATCCCGTGGAATTTCCAGCCGGATAATGTACCTCTCGGCAAAAACCAAAACCTGCGTACCACCACGACAGTAGAGTATCTCCAGACATTAGCCATTTCTCGCCTTTTGCTTGATAATATTGATAATTTTCAGGTGTCTTGGGTTACACAAGGGCAAGACATCGGCCAATTAGGCCTCAATTATGGCGCCAACGACTTTGGCAGTCTCATGATCGAAGAAAATGTTGTAAGCCAAAACGGTACCTCTTTTAACGTAACGGTGAAAGACATAGAAAAAATGATCCGTGATGCCGGTTATGAACCCAAACGCCGAAATAATCAATACACTTTTGTGAATTGATTGATCATAGCCTCTTCGCAATAGCATGTCACGTAACAAGCGGATTGTTTTTTGATTCCTAAATTAATTTAAAACCGGATTCACGGTTTATTTCCTTTCTATGACAAAACTCTCATCCGAAGATGTCCTCCGCATATTAGACTTGCAGCCGCACCCCGAAGGCGGCGCTTATCGCGAAACTTACCGTTCAAAAAATCAGGCAAATGTGGATCCGCAACGATCGGTATGTACGGCGATTTATTTTTTAGTACAAGCACATCAAAAAACAGAGTGGCATCGTGTCACATATGATGAAATGTATCATCACTACGCCGGCACAATATTGGATGTCCTCCTCATTAGCCCCGACGGTGTTTTTGAAAAACATAAACTTGGCGATGATTTAGAGACGGGTGCGCGACCGCAACTGTTGATTCCCGGTGGTTATTGGCAATCGGTACAAGCGCATGATTTTTGGGTTTTGGTAGGATGTACGGTCTCTCCGGGGTTCGATTTTTCAGATTTTGAATTATCCAATGAAGCCGCTTTAAAAAAGCAATTTCCTCACCTATCCTTTTGAAAGGTACACGTATGACCACGCAGGAAGTTTTTATCAACAAAAATTATCAGATGCGTGCAGGATGGCGCGTACTTATTTTCATTGTCGCTTTTATCCTGATCAGCATGCCATCCGTTTATCTGGGATTATTATTTACTAAGTTTCTTGAGTTCCCCAAAGAATACAATGAAATTATCGTAAAATTTTTAACCACTATTATCCCTTTAGGTTTATCATTTTTCCTCTTGAAAAAACTCGATAACCGCTCTACCGACTATCTTGGATTAAAAACGGATCGTGCCGGATTTATAGAGTTGGCGTGGGGACTTCTGATCGGTTTTGTAATGTTGACGATTGCGGTTCTAATACCGTACGCGATGGGTTACGTGACGCTTCAGTTCGCAGCGGAACCGCCTTCGTATTTTTTTAGCGGTCTGGCATTCAATCTTTTACTTTTCATCGTCGTAGGTTTTAACGAAGAAATTTTATTCAGGGGTTATATCTTTCAAGCTACCGGTGAGGGACTTGGGTTCATCAGCGCCACGCTGCTTTATTCTCTGCTTTTTGGTGCCGCTCATCTCGGAAATCCGAATGTCTCTGTATTTGGCATTATTAATATCGTGTTGGCCGGAGTCTTATTATCGCTCGCGTATATCAAAACACGTGCACTTTGGATGCCGATCGGCATTCACATCGCGTGGAATTTTACGCAGGGATATATTTGGGGGTTACCGGTGAGCGGGACGACGGTCATTCAACCAATGATCATCGCTCAGGAGATCGGACCGGACGAAATCACCGGTGGATCATTTGGTCCTGAAGGCGGCATCATGTGCTCGATCGTATGCATCGGCGCTTGTTTATTGATATGGAAATATTTCACCCCATCCGATGCGATGAAGCAGGTCATACAAGAGGCCAAAGCCGCTCAACCATTCAAACCCGATATCAGCAAATCCGCCAGTAATACTAACCCGGATAGCGAAGTTTCATAAATATTTTCAAGAAAACTATCCCCAAAAACCGCAGATGGGGCGACTAACCACCGTATTTACGTTAGATTGATAGGGAATTTTTTGTTTTACCGTTAAAAACAAAATGTACCCATAAGCTAACTTAAAGAGAGGTGGATATGAATCGAATTATCTTTTTTTTGGGAGTTTTATCTTTTTCGTCTTTTCTTTTTGCACATGACGGAGATATACACAAAGATTCTTCCAGTACGACCGTTCGTACGATAACCCATGTTGCTCCCAATATCTATATGATACGCCATCCGGACGCCCCGGACGGGTTTCCGCAAGGTAATACTACGGTTATCATCGGTGATCGCGAAGTATTGGTAGTGGATGCCTGCTACTTGCCTTCTTCAGCCAAACAAGATATCGAACAAATTCAAAAATGGACTTCCAAACCGGTACGTTATCTCGTTAACACCCACTGGCACTACGATCACACGATGGGCAACGGGACATACGCCGAGGCTTTTCCGGGTATTTCCATCATCGCGCATCACGAAACAAAAAAAATTATTCAGGGTTATAACCCGGGTTGGTTTGCCCGTTTTCCCAATCGTTCAGCGATTTTTAAAAGTGCCATCGAATCCGGAAAAGACGCCAATGGTAGCAAATTATCCGAAAGTGATATACGCGACTACAAAAAGTATCTTGACGGATTGACACCGGTACAAGAAGAATTTAGTAAGATCAAAGATCGCGCGCCCAATCTTTCGTTTGATCATGAGTTGACAATAGATCTCGGTAATCGTGAAGTGCAAATAAAACATCTGGGACGTGGAAATTCAGCCGGCGATATAATCCTTTATTTACCCAAAGAAAAAATCATCGTCATCGGCGATTTGATGGATCACCCTGTACCGTATCTGGGCAGCGGGTTCCCCGGCGAACAAGTCGAAACGCTCAACAAAATTGCGCAGCTTGATGCGGATACATTTATACCGGGTCACGGGAATATCCTCACCGGTAAATCCTATCTTTTCTTATTACGAGACTTTATCGCCGAAGTCGTCGCGGCGGTACGCACTGAAATCGAAAAAGTCGGAAACAACCCTCGGCTTATAGAGCAAGTCCGTGAGTCTGTTCACAAACGGGTTGATTTTACGGCATGGAAAAAGAGATTTGTCGGTGACAATAAAGAAGACGGCGATTTTTTTGACAGCTTCTCTGTTCAAGGCGTTTTTAACTGCGCTTTCAATGAGCTTGTGAGAAAATAATTTTTGGCACTCGTTTTATAAACCGGCTTATTCATACTCCGTAGAGGTTATGCGGTTAAGATATTAAACTCTGGACATTTCATGTTCATGGTTGTCTGTCAATCTTTAGCATAACCTCTATTGTTATAAAATTCTTCCCTCTCCATTCGCCACTCATATTCATAATTAGCTGCCATTTTAAGGGCCTCACCGTTTAGTTATACTGATTTAATAGGAAGCGAAATCACGTAATTTACGCAAACTATTGTAAAATCAACACTTTTTCAATTGACTTACCGATATTTTTTTGTTATATTCGCGGGTTGCGCTAGGAGTTTGATTTTTAATATTTTCAATAATTTAGCGCGTTGCAACAAACTATTCATTGTGTTTGAGGCTTTCATGAAACTTGCAGATTTTAAGTTTAAGTTACCGGAAAAATACATCGCGCAGTACCCGGTCGAACCGCGGGACAAAGCCAAACTTATGGTTTTGGATCGTAAAACGGGTGATATCGAAGATAAAATATTCCGCGATATTACGGAACACATCACAAAAAACGATTGCCTCGTTCTCAACGAAACTCGTGTATTTCCTGCCCGTTTGATGGCCCGCAAAGAAAAAACCAACGCTAAAGTCGAAGTGTTTTTGCTGCGCGAACTAGAGAACAATCTGTGGGAAGTGCTTGTCAAACCCGCACGCAAAGTGCGTATCGGCAATCGTTTGGTAGTTGACGGCGTCTATTGCGATGTTATTGATAATACGGTTTCCGGAGGTCGTGTTGTTCGCTTCATTTACCCTCAAGCCGATTTCCATAAATTTATAGACAAAGTAGGCCAGTGCCCCCTGCCGCCGTATATCAAACGTTCTGCCGAAGAAAGCGATAAAGAAGATTATCAAACCGTATTTGCACGTGTACGCGGCTCAGTTGCAGCACCCACGGCAGGCCTGCATTTTACCAAAGAACTGCTCGGACGCCTGAAACGTAAGGGTGTTACTATCGTACCGCTCGTGTTGCACGTCGGTCTAGGTACTTTCCGTAAAGTGCAGGTGGAAGATTTATCTCGTCATAAAATGGATTCGGAATACTTTGAAATACCGGAAATTACAGCGCGTGCGATCAATCAAACCAAAGATAAAGGCGGCAAAGTGATCGCCGTGGGTTCGACCGTCGTACGCAGCATTGAATCCGCCGTTACCTCGCTTAACCGCGTAAAACCACATCGTGGTTGGACTGATAAGTTTATGTATCCGCCGTATGAATTTAAAATCGTTGATAAAATGGTTACCAATTTTCATACACCGGAATCCACACTTTTGATGCTGGCCGCAGCATTTGGCGGGAAAGACAACATCTTCAAGGCATACAAAAAAGCGATGAAAGACAATTATCGTTTCTACAGCTTTGGCGATGCGATGCTGATCGAATAAAAAACTACATGTTCATGAAGATAAAAAACCCGCTTTTTGAGCGGGTTTTTTTATTTAAGCAAATATATACTAAAACATCAAACGGCGACAACGTACTTTGCAAAGTTATCGAGAATCGCTTGCCATCCATTTCTTTGCATATCAACGGGGTTCTCCTGTTCCGCATCAAAAACGCTAACGATTTTCGTGCTTTTTCCTGATTGAGAAAAATGTACGCGTACTTTCCTTCCGTCTTCCATCGTATAAGCGATCAATTCATGCTGTACCACTTCATCGTACGTGCCTGTGAAATCAAAGCCGAAACTGCCGTCTTTGGCTTCCATACGCGATAAAAAACGCCCGCCGACACGTAAATCATTTTCTGCTTTTGTTGTATGCCAGTCGTCCGAGGCCGCATTCCACTTAACGATATGTTCAGGTGATGTCCACACTGACCAAACTTTTTCTATAGAGGCTTGTATCGTAGCCTCTATAGTGACTTGCGTATATGGGTTTTGCATGAATTTGATCTTTCAAAAAACGTTGGTTATCTCATTTAGAACATGTCAGTTTGATAAAAAGTAACTGCGCTTTTACTTCTTCAAGAGTTTAAAGGCATGCATCCATGAATTGGATGTAAAACCCGGAATACACCATAATATACAGAGCGGTTCTATCGCGCGGGCGGCTTCGACTTTGCCCATATCCGCCCAATCCCAACCAAACTGAGTTAATATAGACGTGACTTGCGCTTTGGCTGCATCGTTATTACCACAAATGAACATGGTGGGCGTACCTTCCGCCATTTTGGGATTGACCATCAGGGCATTGCCAACACAACTAAAAGCTTTGACAAAATTGGCCTCCGGCGCAAGAACCTGTAATTGCTCCATCAATGATTCATTGGGTCCGGTAAAAAATTGCAATACGCCGTTGACCGGAGGAACTTCTTTGATCGGGTTATTTACATCAATCACTGTTTTGTTTTTTAGGTTGTTGATGCCGGCGCTTTTGACTGCATCTGCAGCCGCATGACCTTTTACGGCAAGCACGATCAACTCACCAAATGATGCAGCCGATGCCATACTTCCCACCTGAGCTTTATCACCGTTTTTGGATTTCCAGTCGGATAATTTATTTACGTCACGCGTTCCCATCATCACTTCATGACCATGTTTGATAAAACCACTGGCTAATACCTGAGCCACCTGACCGGAGCCGAGTACACCTATTTTCATATTAATTTCTCCATTAGTTAATAAACTTTTTAAAATCGTTTTTCATCATATTCCGCGATTTGAATTGTATCCAATATCGCGAAACTAATTTGTTTAATTAATTTTTTCGTGCCGAGTTTGCTTCCATCATATTTTTAACCGTCATATCGGATTTATTTTCTCCGATTTGTTGACGCCACATGGCGTAATACAGTCCTTTTTGTGCAAGCAATTCGTCATGTTTTCCGGCTTCCCCTATGCGGCCTTTTTCTAATACGAATATCCGGTCGGCATGCATGATAGTCGAAAGGCGGTGCGCAATACATATCGTCATATGTTCCTGACGATGTGAGATATCACGGATCGTATGCGTGATTTCTTCTTCTGTCAGCGAATCAAGACTTGATGTCGCTTCATCAAAAACCAACAAACGCGGACGACGTAATAGCGCGCGGACTATGGACAAGCGTTGTTTTTCACCACCAGAAACCTTAACGCCGCCTTCGCCGATAACCGTATCGAGGCCCTTATCGGCACGCGCCAGCAAACTGCCGCATGCGGCTTTATTCAAAACATCGAGACATTCCTGATCCGTTGCCTTCGGATTGACAAACAATAGATTCTCCCGTATCGTACCCGCAAAAAGCTGTGTATCTTGCGTAACAAAGCCGATCTGCTCACGCAGCACATCCAAATCAATCGTGTCGCCGCCATGGCCGTTATATCGTACGATACCGGACTGCGGTTTGTATAAACCGACAAGAAGTTTGACCAACGTTGTTTTACCGGCACCCGACGGGCCGACAAATGCAATCGTCTCGCCGCGATGCACCGAAAATGAAATTCCGTCCAAAGCATGGCGCTGCGCAGACTGATGTTTGAATACTACATTTTCAAATTCTAATTTTTCTATATCGGCGATCGGTACGGGATTGGCCGGTTTGGCTTCGCGCGGCGTGTTGAGAATATCTTCAAAATTTTTGAGTGACACCTCGGCTTCGCGATAAATATTGATAACGTTGCCTAACTCCTGTAACGGGCCAAATATGAAAAAGGAATAAATGAACAACGAAAAAAATTCGCCAAATGTGATCTCCTGTGCGAAGATCAGATATAACATGATAAATAAAATCGAATTTCTAAGAAAATTAACCAGGGTCCCTTGTACAAAACTCAAGCTCCGTATGTACTTCACTTTTTTGAGTTCCAGCTTCAGTATCTTTTTGGTTGTACCGTTGAGACGTTCGATTTCTTGCTGTGCCAATCCCAAACTTTTGACCAATTCGATATTGCGCAGGGATTCCGTCGTCGAACCCGCCAGTGCCGTGGTTTCTGAGACAATGGCTTTTTGGACTACTTTGATCTTTTTGCTAAGTACCGAACTCACCCAGCCGATAATCGGTATGGTAGAAAAGTAAATCGGAGCGATAACCCAATGCACGCTGATCGCGTATGCCGTCACGAAAATAATTCCAACCAATGTCGTAAATAAAATATTGATAAAGGCTGAGATCAGGCGTTCGACATCGGTTCTGACTTTTTGAAGTTTACCCAGTGTTTCTCCGCTGCGCTGATCTTCAAACGTGCTATAAGGAAGCTCCAGTGAATGCCGCAGACCGTCGGAGTATATTTGCGCACCTAATTTTTGTGTGATCGTATTGATATAATAGTCCTGAAAATTTTTGGCAACACGCGACACAAAAGCGACGCCGATCGCCGCGCCGAGTAATACGGATACGCCTTTGACAAACTCCTCAAACGAATAATCTTTGTAACGCGTCGCATATTCGTCGATCACGTGACGAAAAATCCACGGATCAAGCAACGAAAAAATCTGATTGACCGCTGCCAAAAACAACGCCAAAGCAACCAACTTCCAATAATTTTTCAGATACCCGATCAATAACTTCATAATCTCATACTTTCAATTAACTGACTTAGCAAAATTATTCTGTAATCATTTCGACCAGACGACGTATGCGCGGAACAGCTATGTACGCGACGGGAAAAGCCACTAAAAACGAAAAACCCCAGGCCTGAAGCCATAAATTGACATGCCACATTTCTACACCAAATGTGCGAAGTGTCATAACCAGTGACATAATGCAACTCAACGTCAGCGCCATAAAGAGGACGAATAACACTTGGGAATGCTTTTTGTTAAACTTCATACTTAGAATCCGCTTTTAATTGATCGAAAATAAGGTCGAACGCACTGTAGCTTTATTGTGAAAAGCTAATTCATAAATATCGAAGCGAAAATAATCATACAGTGGAAACGTAGCTAATATGTCAAACGCTTCCGAATCACTTTGAGCCCGGATGACAATCCAGAGTTTGGTACGATCGGCAGACAAAGCATAACTTTGTACAACCCGTTCTTCCAATAACCGATTGATCAATGTGCGCTGTTCCGGAATTTTGGAGAAAAACGCTTCATCGGGAAATTCTGGTAAAGATACATCCACCATATATTGATTCACTGTACACCTCCTGCATTATTTTTAAAACCGCGCCGCATTATCTTTGGCAAATTGCTCAAAACCTATCGGATCTTTCCCGGTCATATCGCGCGTCACATTTGAAATTTCAGCGGCGTACCCCGCTTTGTTGATCGCATGAAGCTCTAATAACCCGTCAATGGCCCAGTTCGGCATTTGCATTTCTATCATCGCTTTACGCGCCGCTTCTTCGGGCACGTCCGTGTAGGAAATGCTTTTGCCCGTTGCTTTGGAAAGTATCTTTGAAACTTCGTTGACACTCAATGCTTCGGGACCGGTGATCGTATAAGCTTTGCCGGCGTGTCCGCTGTGAGTTAATACATGCGCTGCTACGGCCGCAATATCACGGACGTCCACCCAACTTACTTTGCCTTCACCCAACGGCAGGTATATTACATCATTTTGAGGTGGAAAGAAATTGATAAAATTTTGCATAAACGAATTGGGACGCAGATGTGTATAAGGAATGCCGCTGGCTTCAATATATTTTTCAACTTCGCGATGCCAGCGCACCAAAGTAATACCCGGCTCGGCATCCGCTCCGGCGGCCGATAATTTGACGATGTACTGTACTCCGGCTTTTTTTGCTGCATCCACGATACGTTTCCCCATCGTGACGGATTCATCGGTAAACGGAGTAAGCATAAATAATTGCTTCACGCCACGGAGTGCATTTTCGATCGAAGACGGCAAAGTATAGTCTATGTGTACCGGCACTACATATTCGCTTGCTAAGGTTTCAGCTTTTTTTATATCACGGACTCCCGCTTTCACTTTGACTCCGAGTGTGGCGAGGTGTTTGAGTAATTGCGAGGCTGTTGTACCGGTCGCACCGGTGATGAATATCGAATTCGACATAAGTTTCTCCTAATAAATGGATTTATAGGTTGCCAATTAACAATGATAGTGTTAATTTAATCTTAAAGTTACCATTCGTCAAGTAAGCACTATAAAGTATTATAGTATCTAAAAGGATACTAATGGAGTAACACATGAAAAAGCAATTACCATTTTGTCCGGTCAATGCAACACTCAATGTGATCGGAGGACGCTGGAAACCGGTCATACTCAACCTCCTGCGCGAAGATACACTTCGGTTTAGCGCGTTGAAACGCCAAATACCGGGTATAACACAGAAGATGCTCACCCAGCAATTGCGTGAATTAGAACAAGATGGCATCGTTCATCGCGAGGTATTTCCCGAGGTACCTCCGAGAGTCGAATATTCGTTGACCGAATTTGGTCAAAGCTTAAAACCTATACTGAAAGCAATGTGCAGTTGGGGATCTGAACACCGGCGGTATCTGGACCGTAAATTGAAAGAAAATAGATCCGTCGAAGAAGCCGCATAAACACAATGAAACAACCCACACGACTACATAATTTCATCATCCGCAAGGCTAGCATTGAGGATGTACCTCTGATCTTAAATTTTATCACCGAACTGGCAGAATACGAAAAACTTCGTCATGAAGTCGTCGCAACGGAAGCTCTTTTACAAAAAAATCTTTTCGATAATAACCCAAAAGCTGAAGTCATCATCGGCGAATTGGATGGAAACCCTGTATGCTTCGCTCTATTTTTTCACAATTTTTCGACTTTTTTGGGTAAACCCGGAATTTATTTGGAAGATTTATACGTAAGACCCGCCGTTCGTAGCCAAGGAATAGGCCGTATTATGCTGGCTTACTTGGCAAAACTGGCTATCGAACGAGACTGTGGACGACTGGAGTGGTGGGTATTAGATTGGAATAAACGGGCCATACAATTTTATGAATCTATCGGCGCTACACCGATGGACGAGTGGACTGTATTTCGTGTTACCGGCAGAAACCTGGAAGAGTTAAAAAACGAATTCTGATCAACGGCTAATCTGTCATTTGATAAGCGTGAATCTTTCGTGAACAAGTAGAAAGTATTCTGAAATCTTTTACACTAAATATAACTACAGTGATAGATCAAAAGCGGATGTAATCTAGCGCTATTGTATATAGCAACTTGGTATGGCGTACTTGAAAAGCGGGTTTATTTTTCAGTCAGAAGGAGACGCGATAGCCTAGTTGTGCTGAACGTTATTTTGTTTTACTGAACGAAAAGTAACCACAGGTACCGGCGAATTATTGACCACTTCGGAGGTAACGCTGCCCATCAATACGCGCTTCAATCCTGTGCGTCCGTGTGTACCCATCGCAATAACATCAATTTCATTTTTGACGGCACATTCGATGATGCCGGCCCCTTCGGTATGCGCTTTGACCATCATCGTACGGTAAATCACACCCGTAATGTCAATCCTTGAAAGAAAACGCTCAAAATCATCCTGAATGCTTTTTTCCGTTTCGTTTTTATGCGAAACAGAAACATAAACGAGCGTCAATTCGCATGCAAAATCCCGTGCATAGGCAATAATTTGTTTCATCGTTTGACGGCACATATCTGAAAAATCAACAGGAATGAGCATTCTGCAAATATGGTTGGCATCACGTTTTTGGCGAATGGTCATCACGGGACAAGGCGCCTGGCGCACTATGCGTTCAGCATTGGAGCCGATGATCGCATTGATGCCACTTTCCCCATGCGTACCCATGATGATCATATCCGCCTTGATATTGCGCGCCGTTTCGACAATCTGATAATACGGCCTGCCGATCACCACGTGTTTATGTCCCACGACCCCGTGGTGCAAGCGCTGAATCGTATCGTCTAATTTTTTGTCGGCATAACTCGTTACATTATCCGATAACTGGTGCAGGTCGTTATCCCCGTAAGGCCCCATGGGGTTAAGCAAATACGTCGCTTCATCCACATACAAAAACTCCAGCGAAGCTTTATATTTTTTTGCGGTCAGTACAGCATATTCCAACGCCGCATCGGCGCAATCCGAAAAATCGGTCGGAAATAATATTTTATCTATTTTCATATCATAACTCCTGCCATCCTACCTAAAAATAGGATAACTCGTAAAAACACAAAACGACGCGTATCATGCTAAACGATGATAATGATCACTCAATTTTTGTGCCCATTTTGGCTTGTCGTTCGGTTGCTTTTTTATCCCATTCCGGCAAAACATTTTTTATAAACTCATCTTTTGCCGCTTTAAGTTTTGTCATGTCCAGACCGATAAACGCCTGCGCCTTTTCTTTCGTTGTGATATCAGGCATCGTGATCGGCCACGCTACGCCTTTGGCCATCAAAACCTGCGATAATAAAATCCGGGCTTCCTGTGCCTTTTGGATGCCTGCGCCTAAAACGCGCGCCGCCTCAAGCGGTGCATGAAACGAACCACCGTGACTCGCGGCAACATAGTCCCAGCGCCACTGTGCCTGGCGTATCAATTGTAACGCCGGCTTCATTTCATTCTCAGTTGCACCTTTTTCCCATGCTGTTTTGGCTTCGATATGTGCTTTGGCTAAAACGTCTTCCAGGCGTGAACGCACTTCGATCACTTTGTCCTGACGATCATTCACATTTTTTCGAAGCGTCTCTTCGCTCTCGCGATGGCACACCTGACACGAACCGGCGATATTGTTAAGCGGACTTTGGATTTTATGGTCGGTAAACTTAACGCCGCCCTGGCTACGGTACGGCATATGACAATCCGCACAGGATACACCGCGTTCTGCGTGAATACCTGTTTTGAAAATTTCGTAATCCGGATGCTGCGCTTTGAGCATCGGCGCTTTACTTACGGCATGTACCCAATCTACATGTTGTACCGAGTCATAATAAGACTCCATCTGTTCCGCCGTAAATCCCTTGTCCCAAGGGAAAGTCAGATACTTGTCCTCTTTTCCTTTAAAATAATACTCGACATGGCACTGTGCGCAAACCAATGAACGCATATCTTGATGATTTGATTTTTCCACATCCATACCGCGTCGTTTAAAAGCTTCGGCTAATGCAGGGCGCGTAATGCGAAGATTCATCGTCTTTGGATCATGGCAATCCTGACAACCGATGGGATTAACTATTTCATGGCCAAGATTATCCCATTTTTCTTTATAAAAATTGGGAGCGCCGCGTTCATTCATTACGCGCGGTACATCCGTGCTTTTGCATGTCCAGCACGTACCGGGCTGCGGAGCGCCGGTGCGCAAGGTTTTCCGAATATCTTCGACCGCATAATAATGACCGCGGGCTTGTTTAAAATCTTTAGAAAATGCATAACCGGCAAAAAGAATAACTACATTCGGATATTCAGCAAGTACATCGCGGGTTGCGCTCCCGCCATGTTTGCTGCGAAACGATGTATCTTGCGTACTCATATACGTTTCATATTCGCGCGGAAAATTTTCACCCCACACTTCATTGCGCGGTTCCCAATCAGCGATTGGTTTGACCATTTGAAACAATGTTTTCTCTTCACCGCGACGCTCCATCACGGTATTGGCAAACATGCCAACGAGAAACACAATGCCCACGGTTGCAAAAAAAAGCAACCAACCGATCCACGGCTTTTCCTGAACCGTTTGGATAATGTTTTTCATACTGTAAACCTCGATTTAAGGGTGAAGCGTAGTATCTAAATTTGTTTTTTGCGGATTTTTTAAAAACGATTCCATCCAATCCGGCATAACCTTGGCCAAACGAGGGACGCGTGCATAGGGCGTGGAGGCCAGGCTATTGACGCGACCGTGTGGCGTTTCACGGTGGCATTGCCAGCAAAGAAGGCCTTCACCGTGCCGAGATTCAGCATACGAAGTACGCCCCGCTGAAACACGTTCAGTAAGACTGTTGTGACAACGTTGGCAGTTTTCCTGCACAACCGCCGCTCCGGCTTCTTTGATCTGAATTACCTGCGGTTCCATGCGTAACGTAAACATTGTGGCGTGACGAAGCCCGTCTTGCGCTTTAAAAAAATACTTTCGAATTATATTATCGTGCGGAACATGACAGTCGTTGCATACCGCAACGCGTGCATGGCTTCCGTGTTGCCAGGTTGCAAATTGCGGCGCCATAACATGGCAATTGACGCACGTAGCCGGATCATCCGATAGATATGAAACAGCATTGGAAATTTTGAGAATCACCAATCCCAAGCCAAAAAGAATACCCATGAGAATTAAAACAGGGAACCGCCACTGATCAGGCGGTATAACCAGCACAATAAGTTCTCGCAGTTTTCTCATAATGCTCTGATTCCAAAAGCTTTTTATATAAAAAAGACAACACTATCTCAAATTTAACAGTAAATCTTACTGAAATCACACAGAGCACACCATGACAAAAGTCATTAAAATATTGATTTACGGGTCAGCTACGAAATGAACGAATATCAAAAAAAAACGATGTTTTTTTTATAACTGACAATTATCACTTACAAACCCCCATACTGTCAGATGATTTGTATATGCTTAAAAAACGAATAACATCAAAAAATAGAATCAATATTGGGCTTTTTTTGATTTTTCGAACTTTGAAATGCACTATTGGCGACGATACATTGCGTCAACCTGCCAGATAATGACGCGCTAGAACGTTGTAGCGCGGGAGAGGGAATATGCAAAGCGTTCTTCTTGTATACTAGAAAGCTCGCTGAGTCATCAGGATAAAAGAAAAAAGTATCAATCTTAAATCTTATTCACAACGCCTACGTGTGAAGTGATTGTTTTGAAAAAATCATTGCGGTCGTGTCGAATCAATACCTCCTCATACATGCCGCCCATTCGACTAACTCGGATGTATTCATTCGTTGACCGGTATTGTCGCCTCAGAAAGTCACGTATCGCTTGCGTTCTCTCACGGTGCCGGTTGGCGTAACCACTGATCAAACCATGTGTGTACAGTCTGGTACCATAAACGCCCGTTCTGCGGTTTGAGTATCCAATGTCCTTCGTCGGGGTAATACAAAAACTTGGAAGGAATGCCTTTGCGCTGCAATACTTGAAAAAGATTTACACCTTCGATAACCGGTACACGATAATCCAGTTCACCATGCACGACGAGCGTCGGTGTTTTAAAATTTTGCACATAGTTATACGGTGACCATTTTTCAAACGTCTCCCGATTAGCGCCTTCCCAATAAGGGCCGCCCATTTCCCATTCATCAAACCACATTTCTTCGGTGCCGCCATACATATTAAATTTATTCATAATACTTGCATGGCTTACAAAACATTTAAAACGATCCGTGTGCCCGTTCATCCAATTCATCATATATCCGCCGTAACTTCCGCCCGCCGCACCGATACGATCTTTATCAATGAAACTATAGGTCGAACAGATATAATCCATACCTTTCATCAGATCTTCGTACGGTTTGCCACCCCAGTCCATTCGTATTTCATCGGTAAACTGCTGCCCATAGCCTGTTGATCCGCGAGGATTGACCATCACAACGACATAACCGGGTGCAGCAAAAAGCATCGGATTCCATCGCCAACTCCATGTGTCGTTCCAGGCGTTTTGCGGTCCGCCATGCACCAAATACACTACCGGATATTTTTGAGCCGGGTCAAACTTCGGCGGTTTCACCAAAAAACCGTGTACGGGTGTATTGTTCGCTCCGATAAACCAAAATTCTTCAGGCGCGGCCATTTCCAATGCGGCTAACTTCGCTGTATTTACATTACTGAGCGGCGTACTTTTTTTTCCGTCCTCGCTTACGGCAAAAATTTCACTCGGCATACGCATACTACTCCGGCGAACAATAACCGCTCCTTGCGCTACATCCGACAAGAGGTCAAATGTTTTTGTGGTGATTTTTTTAGGTTCACCACCACTAACGGATATTTGAAAAACCGGATGGTAACCCTGATCCTCCGCATCAAAATAAATAGATTTGCCATCGCGCGACCACACCAACGTTCCGACCGAACGATCAAATTTTTCCGTCAGATTTTTCGTTTTTCCGGTGGCTACTTCATACAGTTTGAGATCCGTTTGATCCGCTTCATATCCTGCACGTTCCATCGAACAGTAGGCGATATACTTACCGTCTGGCGAATAAACACCATTATTATCTACGCCGGGACTAGTGGAAATTTTTTTAGGCTCACCGCCGATTACCGGCATCGTCCATACATCGTTATTGGTGGACCAGGCTATTTTAGGATCCGTATTCATCGTAAAAATGATCGTCTTACCGTCCGGCGAGAAACCAAAATCATGAGCACCGCCCAGATCAATCGGAGGCACATCATAGTCTCCTGCGATCATATCGGATATTTTGCCTGTCGCCACCTCCAAAAGAAGAAGTTGACTACGTTTACCGTCTTTAAACGAATCCCAAACGCGGAATGGCAATTTGTCAATGAGCTGCGCTTTGACTTTGCTGTTTTCGGCCGCATCGTTATGAGCGCGATTACAATCATCCGTTTCACAATCCGGAAACACATCCGACGTAAAGAGAATGTATTGGCCGTTAGGCGACCATACCAATCCGTTACCTGAAACCTGCGTGGAAAGATTCGTCACACGTTTTGGTTCGCCACCGTCCAATGCCATAGTCCATATTTGAAAACCACCAAGCCGATTGGATAAAAATGCTATAGTTTTACCATCGGGTGACCAGATCGGCGTAATATCTTTGGTCGGTGAAAAAGTCAACTGGCGCGAAGTTTTACCATCTACCGATGTCAGAAAAATATTGGAAGTATACGTATTGGATTCCAGCGAGTATTTACGCACGTTGTACAAGACCCAATTACCGTCCGGTGAAACAGCCGGTTCGTCCACACGCCGCAAATCTGCAAAAGCTTCGTATGTCAGAATTTTTTTATCCTGCGCGATTAAAACCGCAGAAAACAATGTTATCACTAATAAAATTTGACGTAGCATAATCTATCCTCATGTAATAAATGATATACTAAGTAGTACTTAAAAAATAATTTTAGTTTAGGCAAGATGCAAGTAGCAGCTTTACAAACGAGATGATTATGACTTGAGAATAAGCAAAAAAAAAGCGCCACAGAACCCATCTAACTGTGGCGCTTGCACGTTATCCCGAAACCCTAAAATCAGAATAACGAACCCTAAACCCAAAAAAGGAGAAAAATTTCAAAAAACTGAAGTTAAAATTCAAAAAACTGAATTATTTTAACTCTATTTTATTCTTAAGTTTATAATTTACAAATTTCGAAGAACATTCTCATTGCTTACACATATTATATAAACAATACTTATGCCAAAAACATCTTTGAGTAAAATCTTAAGATTTTATCAAAAACCTCGCAATAAAAAGCTGAGGTCGGCGCCCGTGTTATAGAGTTGAGGCGTATTACCTTTGGTAAACAATTTTGCTCCGTTTTTTCCTTTGAGAGTTAAGGTGTCACCCTCACGCCGAATGAGTGCACCCTCCCTGAGACCAAGCACTGGAGCATTATTGACTTCATGAAATTCCGATATACGCTGGTCACGGGTTTCACCCATATGTTGGGTCGAAGGATCAGGGTCTATGTAATGCGGATTAATATTAAATGGCACCAGATTGAGTGCTTCAAAACTCGGCGGATAAACGATCGGCATATCGTTGGTCGTCTTGATGGAAATAGTAGCCACATTGGTACCGGCACTTGCACCGAGATACAACATGCCGTCGCTTACGCGATGGCGAATAAGATCAATCAAATCCTCGTCATATATTTTTTTTAAAAGCCGAAATGTATTCCCTCCGCCGATGTGTATCGCTTCGGCTTCGGTTACCATTTTACGCGGATCGTTTTCGTGAATCCCGGTCACACGTATTCCCATCGCCGCATACCGATCCCTTGTTTTTTTTGTGTATGCATTCAGATCATCTAATGCGTATGGTACAAATACAATTTGTTTTATCGCGCCTAAAAAATCAACGATCTCCGCAGCCCAGTGATCTAGATAATTTTCACCAAAGTTGGTCGAATTACTGCATAATAATAACCGCATAAATAACTCCCTATAGTTATGGTCTGCCGAAATTAAGCAAAAATTCCGATTTACAAAAGACATCCGTCATGAATAGATGGTTACCTATACTTAGAAGAGAACAAAAAACGAGGGAAGTTATGTGTCGATTTATAACGCTATGTTTAATCAATTTATTATTTGTTTTTTCATCACTTCAAGCCGGCGATGGTGATAAAAAACCGCTCAGTGATGTATTGAAAGGTATTGAAAAAAAACATAATGTTGTTTTCTCTTATGTACCGGCTTTAGTACAAAATGTTCGCGTCAATACACCTTCCGAATCCGATAAACTCAATCGCCAATTGGATTATGTTTTTGCTCAAACGGATCTCACCTACCGTTTTATCGGAACAAAAGAAATAACGCTATTTAAAAAACCAAAAACCAACAGCAACATTGAAGCTACGGCGCAAGCGCGTTTGCAAGCCGGAAGATCACGTGCCGGTGAAGCGCTGAGTGCCCTGAATAAAACTTTGGATGGTGAACAAAAATCCGGCGACCACGAAGACGATTCATTACCGGCCGATACCACCGTAACCACCGTTAAAAATGAAACATCTCCTTCAGTCGTGACGCCAGCACCCATATCGCCACAAACCGAAGCGCAAAGCGTAACCGCTGAAAAAACGGAGCCGCAAGACTTGAAAAACCGAAGCGTTCGTAGTGAATTCTTGGGCATGGATTTCGCTCCCACAACACGCATCGAACCGGCTTACGTGCCCGTGCCGCTGCATGCAATTTCGATCAACATCATTTCTAATCGCCTTGTAAGCATTGAGGGTGTTGAAGTAGGGATTATCGGAAATTACGACCGGATGTATGTCAACGGATTACAAATCGCCGGCGGAGGAAATCGCGCGTATCTTCATGCACGCGGTCTACAGATCGCCGGAGGTTCCAATCAAACAGGTGATTTGTCCGGCGTTCAAATCGCGACCGTCAACATTGCAGACCAAACGAACGGTCTTCAGATCGGTGCAGTCAATATATCCAAAAAAGATCATTCCGGGTTACAAATCGGTGCGGGGTATAATCATGCCGAAAATGTACGCGGATTGCAACTTGCTTCGGTCAATGAAGCCGGTCATGTACACGGAATTCAGATCGCATTGGTCAATCGCGCAAAACAAGTCCATGGCGCACAAATAGGACTGTTTAATTTTGCAGACGAGAACAACGGGATTGCGCTGGGTTTACTCAATTTTATTCGCAACGGGCAACATCACGGACGTTTAGCGCACACCGAGCGCGGTTTCAACCATTTTTCTTATACTCACGGCAGCAAATATATGTACACGATATATGATGTAGCCGTTCGCCAACTTCGTGAACCTGCACAATGGGCTCTGGGCGGCGGTATAGGCGCAATAGTTTGGCCCGATCGGCGTTTATCACTCGCTATCGAGGCTACGACCCACCAACACAATAAAGATAAATTTTGGGAACACCGACTCAACATGGTAAACACATTAAAAATCACACCTACGATTAAATTACATAAACACCTATCCGTGTATGCCGGGGCATCAGCCAATGTATGGGTATCGCGTGCTGAAAACGGTTTTTCGGCACCGACGAATGCCTACAATTGGGATTATAAGCATACCACGATTCGTGCTTGGTGGGGTGGATTGGTCGGAATTCGTTTCTAGTCGATGCCTGAGCAATACAAATAATATGGAGTACGGAGGAAGACGAAAAAGATTCTGTACCCTTTTGTTTATTGACCGCTTTCTCATGTTGTGATATATTATTCTCGTCTCATGAAAACAAGGGAAACTCTACAGGGGTATGACCACCGAGGAAATTCATCTCTTAACCAAAAAAATTCGCAACTCTGATACTCTGGCTTTTCGTACGTTATTTGATTTTTTCCATCGCCCTCTTTATCATTTTGTGTTCTATAAAACCTACAATAGGGCACTATCTGAAGATATTGTGCAGGATGTTTTTATTCGATTGTGGGAAAATCGAATCAATCTTCGAGAAGATTTATCCATCAAATCCTATCTCTATACGATAGCCGTTAATCTTACTCTCAACAGTATACGTCGTCATACAATTCGTACCGGTGAGGGAATCGAAGATCCTGATACCCAACCGCACGAAGAAACACCTCTGTCTGTTTTGGAGAAAAAAGAATTTGAACAACTACTTAATGCTGCGATTCAAAAATTGCCCGAACAAGCACGTATCGTATTCATGATGAGTCGCTATGATGACTTATCATATTCAGAAATCTCCGAACGCCTTTCCATTAGTGTTAAAACGGTCGAAGCACACATAGGTAGAGCTTTGAAGCAATTGCGGGCTACATTAAAACCCTGACCCATTTCCGACACTTATCCTCATTAAAAACAAATTTGTAAAATTTTTTACTTCTGACTAAGGGTTTGTCTTGTTTAAAGTGTATGGTCTTTGGAGGTTGTTTAATTTACTAATCAGGAGGATAACATGAAAAGGGATTTTCTTTCGTACATATTTATTGTATCCACTTTCTTTGCACTGGCTAGCTGTAAAGATAAAGAAACAAAAGAACACGATGCCGCATTTTTGGGAACATGGATTTGGCAGGAATCCCGACACGGCGAAGGCAGCATGGATAGTGCACCTACAGAAATCGAACGGCTTGGTATATCCGGAGATTCATCCGTAATTACGTTTTACGCAAACGGTACTTTTTTTAATCAGCGTTACGAAGACGGTGAAGAAGCCGGCGAAGACATGATGCATTGGTACACCAATGGAGGTCGATTTTATGTTGATGATCGTGGCGAAGTCAATTCATTGGGATATTCTATTGCCGGAGATTCACTAAAGCTAATCGAATCCGACGATACCTCATGGAGCATAGAAATCTATATTAAACAAAATGAATAACCATGAGTGAAAATTACTATCACCAAGACGGCTTTATCGGCCGTTGGATCGCGGGTGCATTGACCGACGAAGAAAAAAAAGAATTTGAGCTATGGCAAAAAAACAACAACCATCGGCAAGAGTTTTTCAATGAATTAACAAAAATTCATTGGTCACAAAAATCCTTAGAGATCCCAAAGGCTTCCTCCGAGCGCATGTGGAGTGCTATCGCTGAAGCAACAACATCCAAACAGGTTTCACGAAGGTGGGTTAGAAACACAACGCAATGGGCTGCAACCATAGCCGCAAGCATTGTCATCTACTTTGGGTTGGAATCTCAATTCGCTTACAGAGAAATAACAACTTCAAAAGCACAACAAACCGAAATCGTATTACCCGACGGCTCTATAGCAAGACTCAATGGGCTATCTTCAATTCGCTATAACTCCTGGCGATGGCCGTTAACGCGCAGCGTCACTATGCATGGCGAAGTGTATTTTGAAGTGCAAAAAATGAAACAACCTTTTAATGTCACTGCTGAAAACCTGAATGTGGAGGTTTTGGGAACCAAATTTAATATAAGGGATCGTGCAGACCGCTCAGAAGTCGTCTGTTCATCCGGAAAGGTACGCGTAAACGCAAGGAACAGTTCAGAAAATACGATTCTGACGCCGGGTCTCGCCGTAAGTATGCATCGGGGGCATTTTTCTATGCCGTATTCTATAGATACGGTGCTAGTCGCAGGATGGTCGCAAGGAATATGGAACTATCAATCAGCGCCGATTTATTCGATCTTAAACGATTGGGAGATCACCTATGGACTAACCATTACTATGGATAGCATAGATACCAAACGCACTTTCACCGGATTGATCCACGGTTCATCCAGTCTTAGCGCTTTAACACAATTAGGATTATCCGCCGGTTTTGAAACCACAATCGTCAATGATTCTACTTTTTTTTTAAAACTTAAAAAATAAATTTTATTACTTCATGAACTTCTATCGGGTCTTTTTTGTAGCTTTTTTTTACACGATTTATCTAACTTTTGCTCAGGAGAAGGAGATTGCTTCTTCCTCTGCTCAAAGTGCCATATCTCTCAAACAAGCCGTCGCAGAATTGGAGTTACGGTACCATGTGCGATTTTCATATGTTGACCAGACCATAGCAAAATATACTGTCCGTACTCCGATCAAAGGCGATGATTTGCAACAATCCTTAGAGTATATATTGATCGGTAAACCACTCGCATACAAACGCATCGGAAAAAATATTATCGTTTTGTATGAAGACGACACAAAAAAGCAAGAAGCTTCAGGTCAGTTCACATCTGTTCGCCTAACGATCGTTGATGCACGTACGTCAGAGGGGATTTATTTTGCCAACGTAACAATCTCCGGTAGTCGTCGCGGGGCATTGAGCGATGCACATGGCCAAGCTGTAGTTCAGCACATTCCTTACGGGGATTACACACTCCGTATAACAGCATTAGGTTATTTGCCTTTGGACAAGGCGTTGCATCTTTCATCTCAAGAAATCTCTCTGGATACGATACGTCTCGAACCCAGCGACATTCGATTGGACTCCACTATCGTCTTTGGTGAAAGGGAAACATGGCGTGTCAGTGATCCCAAATTGCGCGTTCAACCCAGCGTCATCGTTATTGATCACCGAAAAATCAACTCAACACCGAGCGTTCTTGAGCCTGATCTTTTTAGAACCTTGCAAACACTACCCGGCGTCACCGCTCCCAACGATCTATCCAACGAACTGTATGTGCGCGGAGGAACCCCGGATCAAAATCTAATCACAATGGATCGCGCTATTGTATATCAACCATATCACCTTTTCGGTATAGCCGGTATATTTAATACTGACGCTATCGAACAAGTGAACTTTTCCACCGGTGGTTTTTCAGCACAATACGGCAATCGTCTGAGCTCTGTAATTGATGTACGCACTAAATCGGCTTCACCAAATAAGTTCTCGGCCACGGGTAATGTCAGTTTGCTCAGTTCCAAAATCACGATGGATGGTCAACCCAACAAACATTGGTATTACCTCGTTTCTTTGCGTCGGACCTATTTAGATTTTGCCACCAAAGCGGCGGTATGGTTAAAAATAGCTCCGGAATCAATCCCTTATTCTTTTTATGACGGACTGAGCAAAGTAGTGTACCGTCCGAATACACTGCACGAATTTGGAACTTCATTATTTTTCAGCCAAGATAAATTTTTTTCAAAGCACAGGGATTATGAATATGTCTTCAACGAATTTAATGTCAGTCGGAAGTTACCTATGTATAGCGTCGGCCGCCTTGACTATGGCTGGGGAAATTTAAATGCTGCTATTTATTGGGACTGGCAGGCGGGAGATCTTTTCCGATCGCGAGTTACGATCAGTCAATCCAAAGCTACAATCAAACTGGATGAAGACCTCTATTACGGGTATGACAGCGGTGCGCCAGATTCGATCCGTCGGCGGACAGATAGCCTTAATGCATTACAGGAAAAGCGTCCTTTTGATACGCGAAACTATATCGTAGATCGAGGGTTCGCATGGGATACACAATGGGAATGGTTAAATGAACACAGTATGTATCTGGGCGTTTCACTTAACTTGATCGAAATGTCCTATTACTGGAAAAACTTTAACGCACCACCGCATTATGTACAAGTGTTTTACGATTTTGCGCCGGACAGCTTTCGTTATCAGCGTCGCACAACTAATCTCGCATTTTATATCGAAGACATGTGGAAAAAAGGTGACTGGACGATCAAACCGGGTATTCGAATAGAACATTTTTCAAGCAACAAACGATCTCTATTGATAAGCCCGCGTACGGCGATTCGGTATGATGTCTCGCCCAAACTAGCGCTCAAAGGAAGCGCCGGCATATATTATCAGTCTCTTTTTACTGCGCGCGAGCGCGGCTATATCGGTTTTTTAGAAGTGCCTTTCTCCACTGAAAATCAGGTTGAAAAAGCAACTCACATCATTGCAGGTGGTGAATTTTTTCCAAATCCCAACATTAGGCTGACGGCAGATATCTATTTCAAACATTTTAATCGTCTTTACCGAAAAGACCGCTCATCGGATAGCCTTCACTTTGATGAAGGCGTCGGTGACGCATACGGATTAGAAATCACCTACCGGCGAATAGGCAATAAAATGAGTTTTGAGGCCGATTATTCTTTAGCCTGGGTTACACGCACATTTGACCAAAAGACATATGTCACTAACTATGATCAGCGTCATACATTAAATTTACTCTTCAGTTATCGCTTGCCAAAAAACTGGACTGTGGATGCACGATGGGTTCTAGCTTCAGGTCGTGCCTACCGACCGACGGAGTTTTATGGCGCTTTTGTTGACATTAATCTGTTCGATGGTAGTGTTGGAACATCGCCATATGCGTATGAATTTGGGCAAAAAAATTTAGATCACTTGGAGTTTTACGACCGATACCCCTTCTATCATCGTCTCGACATTAGCTTAGTTAAAACGATCCGATTTAACGCATGGACATTAAAACCTTATGTTTCCATTATCAACACGTATTACTCCAACAACCCTTTGTTTTATGATTATGCTACCAGTGGAAGTGTGATCACTAATGAACCTGATCCTCGCCGCTTGTATTATTCCAAACGAAAAGGTTACGGAGTTCCTATTTTGCCAAGTTTCGGAGCATTTTTCGAGTTCTAGTTATGAGAAAAAAATCGACAATAATACTGATGTTTGCTATTTCACTGAGTGCCGCATGTAATTCAAATCACTCCAATGAATTTCTGGGTGCTTTTGGTGTCTTGATGCCGTATGCCTCCGAAAATGCAACGGTCATAGTAACGCGCGCCTACAGCCAGGAAAACTATCAAGAATTTATACCCGAAGAACTTCTGACTTTGGAATCCAATGCCGAGGTTACCATTACGAGTGATTCGCAGAGCATTAGACTTTCGGAAGTGATACCAGGGCGCTATATAGATACAGCAGGAGTGTTAAAATATTTCCCCGGCTCCATCTATCGACTCGAAGTTCGAGCCGTGGACGGCCTGCGCATAAGCGCAGAATGTACGCTTCCGGGTGTACCGATTCCTGATCCGGAAATAACTCCCGATAGCTTTTCTGTCGCGATAGAAATGGATACAGTCCGCCGAGTCGTCTCCGGATATCCTTATCCTGTTTTGACGCCGCTATATTACCTTCGTTCTCCCAAAATACGATTTGATTGGAGTGATGTTATTGGCGCTGAAGCCTACTATTGGGAGATTGGTTCTGATACATCGTATCTTAAAGAATCTGATCAAGAATTTTTCATACCAAACTCAAAATTATTTCAGGCCGAAAAATGGATCACGTATTCATCGTTAGTATTATTTGATCACTGGGATTCTACTAGCTATAGAGGCATTTATAATAAGCCGGATAACCCCTGGACATGGAGCGGCTTCAATATCGATTCGGAAAGGGAGTTTGTTTATACATCACAACTCCGTATTACCGCCATAGACCGAAATTTCATTAACTATAAGGATAATCACAAATCTAACATCCGCGGTGGATACGGGTATTTTAGTGCCGCCACAAGGCATGAACGACCGATAACCGTCCATGTCAAATCAGAAATGAGGACACGATGAGCACTTTACGCCGTATCGTTATCATGGCATGTCTTTGCCTATATTGGACAGCTTGCAGTGAAGAAAAGAATCAATCCAACGACGATCAACAGGTGCCTCACTTTGAATGGGACCCCGGCTCTGCCGCCACAAGGCCAGTCGAAATAGCTCCGTATAGCGATGGTAATATCGCTATTCTTTGCGACCACTATGATCTTAACCGTTCAAGCTTGACTGGATTTGCTCCTGACGGAACTATTCGTTTCCAAAAACAATTACCTGCTTATTACGGGGTAGCAAACGAATTAGATTATAACAATGGTGTTTTTACCTTCGTTTTGAATCCCACAAGAGTTGGTTCAAATCCACTTTTCATGCAAGTAGACACTACCGGAAATGTGATTAATCAAAAGCAGTTTGTACAAACAGCATACACGTCTATGTATAAACTGAACAGCGGCGGCTATATGATAAGAGCAGCAACAGCAGATTCGTTTAAAAACAAAATCGGCAAACTGGATGACGATGGCGACATTTTGTGGGAGAAGGAAATATCGAGGAATTATACTACCCTTTATGTCGTGGATGATCGCGTATTCGTGAGTTATTTTAATACGGATAATACGTCATATTTTATGTCATCTTTTGATGAGTTTGGTAACGTACTTTGGACAACGGAACTTTCAACACTAGCTCAGCCACTGATATGCAAAATCGCAAATCAAGATTATCGAATTACCGGTCTGCTCTATAATCAATACAAGTATAGATTTGATCGTTTGACCATTAGTGTGATGGATCAAGATGGCGTTATAACACCGTTGGATACCATCCCATTAAACGGCACGTCAGATTTTTACGCGTTAGAGAGCCTGGTTGCCGGTGAGTTAGTGCTGGTAGGACGGTGGAGCGGTACTAGTAAACTTTTATTTATGAGGATTATGAACGATGGATCGTGGATTGATTCGTATATCGTTCCCGATTTGAATGATTTTACCCACTACAGAGTGCGACCTACCGGAAATGGCGCGTATCTTATTATGGGGACAACTTATCAGAGTTCGACGGGACTACCGACCGTTATGGTCTATAAAGTAGACGCATACGGAAATTATTTAGCGTTCGATTGATACCGCCTTGAATTTCTTCTTTCACTCTCGTATTATTGCCCGCCGAAAATAATCATTTTAAAATTATCAGGCGTATTTTCCATTTCTTAATCAGGAGTTTTGATCGCATGTCCGAACAGGAAATTCTGCGTCTCGTTGCCAAAGAACTCAATATCCCCGTCCAACACGTCACTTCAACCACCCAGTTGCTTGACCTGGAAAACACCGTTCCTTTTATCGCACGCTACCGAAAAGAAGTAACCGGCGGTATGGACGAAAATCAAATCCGGGATATACAGGATAAGATGACATACTATCGCGCACTGGAAGCACGTAAAGAAGTCGTACTCAAGTCTATCGAAGAACAAGGTAAACTTACCGACGAACTCAAAGCGCGTATCGTAGCCGCTACAATGCTTCAAGAAGTCGAAGATTTGTATCTGCCGTATAAACCAAAACGTCGTACCAAAGGTATTATCGCCAAAGAAAAAGGCCTCGAACCGCTCGCTTTCCAAATCCTTGCACAAGAGATTACAAGCGGCACCCTAGACGAATATGCCCAACCCTTCATCAATCCCGAAAAAGGAGTTACGACCGTCGACGAAGCGTTGCAAGGCGCACGCGATATCATCGCCGAGATCATCAGCGAAGATGCGGATGTAAGAAAAGATGTGCGCGAGTTTACACGTGAGAACGGCATCCTCGTGTCTGAAGTGAAAGAAGACCCCGAAAACGAATATGAAATGTATCATACATTTAGCGAGCCGATCGCCAAAATGCCTCCGCATCGTATCTTGGCTACCAACCGCGGTGAGCGCGAAGAAAAACTCCGCATCAAAATCACGGTTGACGAAGAAGCCTGTTGCAACATCATCGGATATCGCCACGTTAAAAAACAAAAATCTATTTTTCGTGATCAGGTTATCGAAGCCATCAAAGAAAGTTATTTCCGTTTGATCGCACCTTCCATTGAACGTGAAATCCGCGGCGAGTTTACCGAAAAGTCCGAAGAACATGCGATCGAAGTATTCGGAAGTAATGCGCGAAACCTACTTCTCCAAGCTCCCACCAAAGGCAAAATCATCATGGGCATTGATCCCGGATTTAGGACGGGATGCAAAGTCGCTGTCATTGATGAAACCGGAAAATACCTTGAGGGCGAAACCATCTATCCGCATGAACCGCAAAAAGACACCTTGGGCTCAAAGCGCGTTTTGAAACAATTCATCAGAAAATATGAGGTGACCGTCATTGCAATCGGGAACGGCACCGCGTCCCGCGAAACGGAATCTCTCGTTGCCGATCTGATCACCGATCTCAAAAAAGAAGATCCTCATCTGGAACTCGTGTATACGATCGTATCGGAAGCCGGCGCTTCGGTTTATTCGGCTTCAAAAATTGCACAACAAGAATTTCCTGATCTTGAGGCCTCGCAACGGGGCAATATTTCCATCGCGCGGCGACTTCTGGACCCCTTGGCCGAATTGGTCAAAATTGACCCCAAATCCATCGGAGTCGGCCAGTATCAGCATGATGTCAACCAAAAACGTTTGGCCGAACAGCTTACACATGTCGTGGAGTCTGCTGTAAACTACGTCGGCGTTAATCTTAACACAGCCTCCGCTGCTCTTCTGACGTACGTATCCGGCCTCTCATCCAAAACAGCCCAATCCATCATCGCACATCGGGATAAAAATGGAAAATTCTCACGCCGTGAACAACTTATGGATGTGACCGGTATCGGTCCGGCCGCATATCAGCAATGCGCAGGATTTTTACGTATTCCGGACGGCGATAATCCGCTAGATAATACGTCCATTCACCCGGAATCGTATGACGCCACACAAAAGCTGCTCAAAAAATTCAATATCGTCGACCCGTCAACAGCCGGAAGCCTGCTTGAACTGCAACTACGTAATGCAAAAATGTCTTTTGAAAATATCGCCGGGGAAGTCGGAGTCGGTGTTCCTACACTCAAAGACATTTTAGACAATCTTAAAAAACCGGGTCGTGATCCGCGTGAAGAAATGCCAAAACCCATTTTCAAATCCGATGTATTAAAAATGGAGGACCTGCGCGAAGGCATGATACTCAAAGGTACAGTTCGCAATGTCGTTGATTTTGGCGCTTTCGTGGATATCGGGGTTAAGCAGGACGGATTGGTACATATCAGCCATTTATCCAATAAGTATGTTAAAAACCCGATGGAGGTGGTGGCTGTCGGCGATGTGGTGGATGTAAAAGTAATGAGCGTTGATCTCAAAAAGGGACGCGTTCAACTCAGCATGAAAGAAGCATCACGCAGTTATTAGACCAACATTGCTTTTGCAAAATAAAAAAGGCTGCTTCGTTTGAAGCAGCCTTTTTATATTAAATCGTAAATTTCAGAATTTGCCTGTCGCTATTTCCGCTACCAGATCTTTACCACGACCTGCGATACCGACTTTAT
Organism: bacterium; assembly: GCA_013360215.1. NCBI lineage: Bacteria > bacterium. The sequence goes on from JABWCP010000005.1 coordinate 39,840, forward strand.
CATCGCCATACATACCGTCATCTTTGATATCGCGTGCGTAAGCCGCTTCGCGTTTGGCAATAAGTTTTTGAATTTTCATCACGCCTTCGATCAAACCTTCAGGACGTGGCGGACACCCCGGCACATATACATCCACTGGGATAAACTGATCAACACCTTGAATGAGCGTGTAGGTGTTAAAAAAACCTCCGGTCGAAGCGCAAGCGCCCATCGAAATACACCATTTAGGTTCAGGCATTTGATCCCAGATGCGTTTGAGCACAGGCATCATCTTGATCGAGACACGGCCGGAAACAATCATCAAATCAGCCTGACGCGGTGAAAAACGGATAGCTTCCGACCCGAATCGCGACATATCATAGCGCGGTCCGAGCGTCGCCATCATTTCGATCGCACAACATGCTGTACCGAAAGGCATCGGCCAAAGTGAATTGCGGCGGCCCCAGTCATAAACGGCTTCGACGGTCGTCAGAAGCACATTATCTTTGAGTTCTTTCGTGAGATCCATAAAGGATGTTTCCTTTTTTCGAAAATCTAAAACTTATTTGGCGTTCGCGAAGTTTTCGGCAACTTTGTTCCAGTTAACCACATTCCAAAACGCGGTGATATAATCCGGACGACGGTTTTGATATTTAAGATAGTACGCGTGTTCCCACACGTCTAATCCCAATATAGGCGCACCTTTAACTTCGGCAATATCCATTAACGGATTATCTTGATTGGGGGTAGAGCATATCGCCAATTTGCCTTCCTTTACGATGAGCCATGTCCAACCGGAACCAAAGCGTGTCGCACCGGCATTTGCAAATTGAGTTTTGAAATCGGCAAACGAACCGAATGCTAATTTGATCGCATCCGCTAATGCGCCCGTCGGTTCACCGCCTGCATTGGGACCAAGAACCGTCCAAAAAAGCGAGTGATTAAAATGTCCGCCGCCATTATTGCGTACGGCGACAGGGTATTTGGAAATATTTTTACAGATTTCTTCGATACTCAGATTTTCTTCAGGCTTACCGGCCACCGCGTTATTGAGATTGGTTACATAGGCAGTGTGGTGTTTGCCATGGTGGATTTCCATAGTCATCTTATCAAAATGAGGTTCCAACGCATCATGTGCGTACGGAAGCGAGGGAAGTGTAAAAGCCATTGTATATTCTCCTTGAGCTTGTTTTTTTTACTGGTCAATACTAATCAAAATCACCTTATTTTGCAATGTTTTTCCATGATCATAGTCCCATGATTTTGATCACAACGCGTTTTTTTCGCTGCCCGTCAAACTCGGCATAATAGATCTGCTGCCAAGGGCCAAAATCCAGCCGACCACCGGTCACCGGCACAATCACCTCATGATGCAATAGCAAGTTCTTTAAATGCGCATCCGCGTTGTCTTCGCCGGTACGATGATGAAGGTAATTCGGATTAACGGGCGCCAGATGATCCAGCCATTTGTCAATGTCCTTGATAAGACCATCTTCTGCGTCATTGACATATACCGCCGCTGTAATATGCATCGCCGACACAAGCGCCATACCCTCTTTGATCCCCGAAACGTTAAGCGCCGACTCTACTTCATCGGTGATATTGATATATTCTCTTCTTTGTTTAGTGTTAAACCACAGGTAGTGTGTATGAACTTTCACAAGGCCTCCTTTTTTAAAATTTCGTTATTCCATTTCAATTTCGCAAGAATCGGGTGGTTTTCAGAAATTGAATATCACATATTATCGCATGTTAAAACTCTACATACAACTTCCTCCCGACTTTTCGTTTGACGAATGCCTTGTTTTTCTGACTCGGTCTGATCGGGAAATACTGCATCGCGTTCAAAACAAATCGTTAACTAAAGCGTTTCGTATAGGCCACGAAACTTGTTTAACTACTATATCCGTTAAATCGGATAAAATGATGCTCCGTTTTGACAGAGACATCTCCAACGAAGCGGCGCGTCTTATTCGCTCAGAAGTTTCCGAATGGTTTGATCTGTCATGCGATCTTGCGAACGTTTATCGTCTTATGAAAAAAGATCCGAAATTATTCGCACTTACCAAACGTTTTCACGGTTTACGGTTGATCGGTATTCCCGATCTTTTTGAGGCTTTAGCTTGGGCTGTCATCGGTCAACAAATCAATCTGACTTTTGCATACACGTTAAAACAACGTTTGATCGATGTTGCCGGGCAATCGCTTACTCATGATGGATTATCTTATGGTTTATTTCCTGACCCGACCACCGTGGCTGATTTGAAGGTAGATACGTTACGAAAATTACAATTTTCAACGCGTAAAGCAGAATATCTTATTCATATCGCGCGGCAAATCGCCGACAAAAAAATCGAGAAAACGGCTTTGCAAAACCTCTCGCTTTCGCAAATAGTAGAGCGGCTTACGGCCGAACGCGGCATTGGTGCGTGGACAGCGCATTATGTGGCGATGAAGTGTCTTCGTAAAGCCAATGCTTTTCCTATCGGGGATGCCGGATTGCACCAGGCCGTATTTCGTATTTACCAAATGAAAGGGAAACCCACACTCAAACAGGTTGAGAAAAAATCAAAATTGTGGCAAGGATGCGAAGCGTATGCTGTCTTTTATTTGTGGCGAAGTCTGCAGGAAACATGAAGTGATTTAATGAATCATCTGACCCAAACGATCCCAACGAATATCAAAATTATCCTGACTTGCCGTGGACCAGTAAATCATTACGGCTTGCCCGATAAGATGGTCTTTGGGTACAAATCCCCAGTGGCGACTGTCATAACTCCGATCGCGGTTGTCCCCTAAAACAAAATATGAATCTTCCGGCACAATGACCGGCCCATAGTTGTCACGGCTACCGGCATCGCGCGGAAAAACAGATTCATATCCTTTATTACGAGGTATAATTTCCGGATCCTCAAATTTTAAACCCGGCGGTCGGATAATTTCCGAAAAATCTTTGCCGTCCACATACACGATTTTGTCTTTGATCTCTACTGTTTGACCGGGTAATGCCACAAGCCGTTTGATATAGTCTACGGTCGGATCGGGCGGAAACTTAAAAACAATCACATCCCCTTGTTTGGGTTCACGCACAGCCGGAAACTGATACTGCGCCAAATCTATGTCGGTAAAAATTAAGGGTATTGTCGCAGGTGTCTTTACACCGTAAATACACTTATTAACTAAAATGAGATCGCCGACGAGCAGGGTATCCTCCATACTGCCGGTCGGTATTTTAAAAGCTTGAACAAAGAAAAGTCGAACGATGATCGCAATTAAAACCGAAACGAAAGCAATCTGGAAAAGCTCGGTTGTTTTATTATGATTATCTGACAATGGTTTTTCCGCAACGTTAGATTCTTCCGCTGTAGATACGTCGGATGGCGATGTAATGTCCATATGTCCGGTCGGTTCTTGCATTTTTTTAGCGAATAATCGTTCCGATACGATGCCATTTGACAGAGAAAAAATTGAACATCATAAGTACCTTCATCGGGATGGACGATTGTTTAGCGGCATCCGTATTGGACCAATAAACCAGCATGCCTTGACCTGCAATGTGACTACGTGGCACCGGCCCCCAATAGCGGCTATCCAAACTGTTATCGCGATTGTCACCCATCATAAAAAAATAATCCTGACCGACCGTATAAAGAGTTGACTTAACGCCATCAACAGTCCATTCCCCGCCGCGCATCTCAAGTTTTTTTCCGTCCCGTAATGAAAGATACCGGACCAATTCATAATTTGTCAGATTCAGTTCAATTTGGTCACCTTTTTTTGGAACGCGGAACGGGCCAAAATTATCTCCGCTACCCATGTGGCGCGGAAAAACTTGCCCTTCGGAACGCTCGTAAGGATCAAAGTGAACACCCGGTAGGTCAAACTTTACAGATAATGCCTCACTATCAACAAACAAAACTTTGTTTCGCACATACAAAGTTTGACCGGGCGCCGCTACACAACGCTTGATATAATCCAATCCGTTCTGACTCGGCATCATTTCAGGGTGGGGGAAACGAAAAACTACGACATCACCTTGTTGCGGTTCTTTAAATGCAGGAAGTTGAAACTGTGGCAATTTAATATCCGTGAAGGGAATATTTTCCGGTGATTTGGCGCCGTAAATGAATTTATTAGCAAAAATAAAATCCCCGGGCAAGAGTGACACTTCCATCGAACCCGTTGGAATGGTAAAGTTTTGCACAACAAAAGTGATCGTGATATAATAAACGCATAGCGCCCAAGCAAACGATTTGACATTTTCCACAAGTCGCTCAGTAAAGGTCATTTCTTTTAGGGGTTTTCCGGGCACCGGATTGTTTTTTTTAGGCTCTTCTTTTTTTCCGAAAAAGGACATGCTACTTTTGCACTTTCAGTTTTTCTTTAATTCGTTGTTCTATAAAAGCCGGGACAAAACTTGATAAATCACCGCCGTATTGCGCGACCTCTTTTACAATAGTCGAATTCAGATACGCATATTTTTCGCCGGGCATAAGAAACATCGTAACTATTTGCGAATTGAGGCGGCGGTTCACGTGCTCCATTTGCAGCTCATATTCAAAATCCGAAATCACTCGAAGCCCTCGTATAAGCACGTGCACCTGACGACTGACCGCGAAGTCAACGATCAATCCTTCCGATGGCTCGCAGCGCACATTGGCTATATCTTTTGTAGCCTCAGTTATCATCGCTACGCGTTCTTCCGGTGAAAACAACGGCTTCTTTTTTGAATTATTGGCAACCGCGACAATAATCTCGTCAAATAATGTCGCTGCTCTTGCGATCACATCAAGATGCCCCAACGTGAGAGGATCAAATGTCCCCGGATAAATCGCACGTCTCATAGTTCATTCGCCTTATTCATTAAAAAACTCACGGCACTTTCGCCCCAGGTTTTTTGCTTATGCATCGTTAACCCATGCGCAGGCAACCACTCATTTTCAATTTCTTCCGGCGATGTTTCGATTACTAAAACGCCTCCGGGATTTAACCATTTTCCGGCGTCAATTTTTTTTGCAATCATGGCCCCGGTTCGCATCGCATACGGGGGATCAGCAAAAATAATATCATACTTTTTTACGGCAGCGGAGGATACGAATTCTAGCGCATCGCCCGTGATTACTTCAGTGTGTTGCTCAAACCGGCATTTTATTACATTGTTTCGCAACACTTGTATAGCCTTGGAATGAAGCTCCACAAAAGTAGACTTTGCCGCGCCACGACTTAGCGCTTCGATTCCGAGATTGCCAGTCCCTGCGAACAAATCCAAAACCTGTGTTTCGGCAATATCTATGATATTTGCCAAAATATTAAAAACAGATTCTTTAACTCGGTCTTTGGTCGGACGAATAGCCTCTTCATCGAATGTATTCAAAACCAAACCGCGTCGTATACCGGCTATAATTCGCATATAAAAAATAAAGCCGAAGGGCCACCTCGGCTATTGGATTTTCATAAAAACCGCATTGATAATTATTTTGTCTTCGTTGAGTCGGCTGATTCCGATTGGCGAGGCAGTAGAATACTATACTTCATAAAAATAGTATCCGGCACCGGTTTCTTCTTATCAGCCTTACGGCGTGCCGAATAATCGGCATATTGAATATCAATCTCACCGATTTCGAAGTTGAAACGCATTTCATTCAGCTTTGCCATGTATTTGAAGTAATCCGAAACCGACCCTTCAAGTTTTAACTCACCGCTGTGCGTACTCATGACTACCCCTTTGGAAGATGTCATTTTACCGTCTTGTAATATTTTCAATCCGGCATTGCGGGCACCGTCGAGGATTTTTTGTTTGGCTTTTTCCAAATCAAGATAGATTATTTTTAACGCGACTATCTCCGAATCACTCGGCGTCGAAACCGTTTTGAGTGTACCGGACATCGTACGTTTGAATCCCAAACCTTTGACTAACGATGTCGGTTTGATCGCTTGCGGTTTGGTTTCGTCTATGCTTTTTGATTCTAAAAACAAAACGGTAAAATCTTCGAGATCTTTCTGTGTTTTGCCAAACACGTCAAAAGCATAGTTACTTTCTTCCACACCGAGCGAAGTGAGATGCCATTTTTGCGAATTCGCAGACACTATCGAATCCGTCCTAAATAAAAAGCGGCGGTACCGCTCCTGATAGCGAATCGTGTTGTACATATACAGATTTCGGATTTTTTCCTGGCGCGCTTCTTCGGCCGCTTTTGCTGCCGTCTCCATATCTTGCTCAGGCAAAAGATGCAACGGCCCCGTATATTGCTCTAACCACGCCACAACAGCATAACGTTCCACCCAGCCGTATGTCAAACCGCCAACGAGCGCAACAAAAATCAAAATAATAAACAAAAGCCGTCGTTGGCTTTTTTTGGCCTCGATCGTTATCGTTTTGCCGGCCGACGTATCGGAATCCGTTTTTTCGTGCTGAGCAGGCGGCGCAAAATGATTTTCAAGCAGATTTATCTTGATCATATCAATCCATTAGAAGTTTGATGGCCGCTCCTACCGCTTCCGCATACACCGCATAATCCGGAGGCGCTATGACAACTTGCGATTTATTATCTTTTTCGTCGGCATCCGCAGATGCGGATTCGGAGTCTTCATTTTTTTCATGCGGCCTGAATTCAGCCGGGAGTTTTATTTTACGAAAAGGCTCAATTACCGAGGGATTAAAATCTGCTTCTATATATGGCAATACTTCTTGCGCAAGGTCATGACATAATATCAAACGCCCTACGACAGAATTGGTATTACCCGCCGTCGCATGATATGCCTGCATCATATTGGGTATATGCGCATTGATAAGCTCGCCTATTTTTTGCGGGGTACTTTTGGGCGAAACGGTAAACTGATATACGTGCTGCACATCGTAATCTTTGCACAGAAGTAAAGTCACTGAACCGATCTTGCATTCGGCCAATACCGTCATTCCGTGATATGAAATATCGTAATTCACTTCATAGGTAGCATGTGAACACAATATATCTACGTCCATGTTGCTGAACTGAATCTTGCTTTTATCAAGCACCGAACGCAAACTGTCGGCATAACGACGACGGATACCCACCATCAGCATAGGATCCATCGGTGCCGGCGATGTCTTCTCAAGCGGAACCGTATTCAAAATATATTGATCAAAATCGTCCGTAACTTGCTGACGAAATTCCCATTTGATATAATCCTGAAAATCGGACTCCGACCGCTCACTCTCAACCATAACCTTATGTAAGGTTACAAGGTTGGTATTTAAACTAATATTCATTCGTTTGGCGCGAATACCATTATCCTCAAGGCAGCCTTTGAGGTACGCAAAAAGACCTTGTACGTTACGTTCAACACCTTCAATGCCGGTACCAAACTTCATAGTCGTCTGAATGGTGCCCATTTTTCTGACCGAAAAACCGTCTTCCGAACGTAATATTTCTGCAAAATGAATCTGTTGCCCATGAAAACTCAGACCAAACGCGAGGTTGCGATATTCACCCGCTCGACGTGCATAATCCTGATCTATGGCATCATGATCCAGATCGCCTCGATCGCTTTGTATACTCATTTGTGACATACTATCAACGCTATCTCAGTAAGTAAGTTCTAGTTTTTCATTCCAAGTAACACGACTATCTATGACGGCCCCGATTCGCTGAATTTCCGAATCCACGGACGATGGTTTTATATGGATCGTCTTGCGGCCATCTTTCAAACCCGTTTCTATTATAAATTTTTGCCCGTTCATCGGATTGTCAGTCAAAGATTCAAAATACTGCTCGCGGTACGCCGCAGGCGTGACATCTTTGAAATACTCGCTATACTCGGGAAATCGCATCAAGGCTTCGATCACCGGAGTAAAAACTTCGTCTGAAACTCTGTCTTTTCCTTTTTTATTAACGAAATCGAATAATTTACCGTTATCGGATGTAAAAGACGAGTCGGAAGCAAAATATGCTTTTTGTACCGCCAACAAAGCCTTCATTTTAGCGCGTGTTAATCGAATTTTATTTCGATCTGCTTTCTCGGCTTGCACGGGCGAAACCACACTCCACACTAAAAAAACAAACAGCAAAACAATAATTGTTTTGAGAATATAATCCGTGATGCGTGTTTTAGGAATGGATGCCATAACTCAGTTAATATCTATGAATGGCCTAATTTTTTCAATGAGTTTCTTCCCGACACCTTTGACATTTTGAATATCTTCCAACTTAGAAAACGGCCCGTTTTTATTCCGGTATTCGATAATACGTGCCGCTATCTTAGGACCGACACCGGGAAGCGAACTTATTTCTTGCACATCCGCTTGATTGATTCGAACCACTCGTGCGGGCGCATCGTTTGTTTTTATTATAAACCGCTGGATCGAATCCCGAGCAACACCTTTACGGAATAATGTTTGCAACGTATCTTGGCGTGAAAACCATACTGAAACCGTGCTGTCATTTTCAGACTTCTGAGGATAAGGACGGGCCTTGCTCTTGGGATAAGGAACGGATGTAATTTCTATCGTGTCATCACGATACGTTTCTTTTATCAGACCGACCAATCCGCCCATCAGAGTTATTCCCGCCAGCACACAAAGAACAACGGCCTCCTGCCGTCTCAGACCAAAATATTCAAAAAATTTATAAGCGTTTTCGCCCCAATTCCTAAAATTCATCCCCCAATTCCCCCGGCAACGGCATAATTATGCCGTAAATGCTTCCTTTATTTTTTTAAAAAAACTCGTGTCATTACTATTCGGCGATCTAAAATTATCATAACCCATAAGTTCTTCGATAAGTCGGCGTTCTTTGTCGCTGATCTTAGAAGGTGTGTGTACGGCGACACGAATCAATTGATCTCCGGAACCGGAACCATTGAGATGCGGAATGCCTTTGCCGCGCATGCGCAGTATTTTGCCGGATTGAATACCTCCCGGAATCGTTAACTTGGCTTTTCCAAATAGTGTCGGCACTTCCACTTCATCCCCTAAAACCGCTTGAGGGAACGTGATATTTACGTTGAGCAACACATCATCACCGTGCCGTTCGAAAATTTCATCTTCAATTTCTTCGAGAACGACAATCACATCGCCCGATTCCCCTCCATGCGGTGCGGCATGACCTTGCCCCCGAAGCGGAATATAATTTCCTGTAGTGACACCGGCTGGAACTTTGACACTGATCACCGTTTCACCCATGGTCACTCCGTCACCCTTGCAGGTTGAGCAGGGTTTTTCAACTATAGTTCCCTGACCTTCGCAATTGCGGCACGCAGCAATATTCACAAATTGGCCGAATACCGATCGCGAAACTTGTCTTACCTGACCCGAACCGTGACATACACTACACGTTTTTCGCGATGATCCGGCGGCTGCACCACTTCCGTTACAGGATTCACAGGACTTGCGTTTACGAAGCTTTATCTTTTTAGTAACCCCTTCGGCGATCTCCTGCAGCGTTAGTTTCAACTTAACTTCCAGATCAGCGCCGCGATTGGAACGGCTACTGCGCCCGCGCCCACCGCCAAATGCATCACCGAAACCAAAGCCTTCGAAAATATCACTAAAGTGTGAAAAAATATCATTGATGTCGCTGAATCCTTGCTGACCCATGCCGCGCATACCGTCATGACCAAAACGATCATATTGAGCGCGCTTTTGTTCATCGCTCAACACGGAATACGCTTCCGCAATCTCTTTAAATTTTTCTTCTGCGGACTTATCTCCCGGATTTTTATCCGGATGATATTGCATCGCCAATTTGCGGTACGATTTCTTGATTTCATCCAACGAAGCGTTCTTGGAAACACTCAGCACTTCGTAGTAGTCGCGTTTAGCCATATTCCTTTATTCAAAAAAATGAATGTTAAATTCGGGTATTTAAAACTTACGTGCACCGTAAGTCTTCAAAGAAATAAAATCTTAGTAAGAACCGGTTATTAGATTAGAAGTTGAAAATCTTTTCATTAAGACAACAACCGAAGAACCGAACACCATTACTCCATAATAATATCTATGATTTTATCTTCGTTCAGATTAAAATGTTTATCCTTCTTTTCTCCATTTTCTTCGTACTCGACAGCAAACACCTTATTGTATTCATCTTTGAGCGTGATGATGCCTTTGACCGAAACCCCGCGCCCCTTGATGACGTCGAAATATGAAACCGCAATATGATCACCGTGATCCAAAGCTTCCAGTAATTCGATGATCTGGGCTACTTCCATAAACGTATTCTGCTGATTCTCATCGAGATCAATACTGATCGCTACGCGATCCAGTTTCACTATATCACCGACTTCAATATAAAACTCAATAGATTCTCCGGAACCTTCCTCTACAAGCACAAAAGAAGTGAAATCCGTCGCCACGTGGCTTACGCGCCCGGAAACAGTCGAACGGCTTCCATCCCAATCCACACGTTCGACGGTAGCACCATCGTTTACCGCTAACCCTTTGATAGCCACTTTGACCGCATCCGCATCCAACGCACCCGGACGCGTGTGTATTTTTTTCTTTCCAAAAAGCATATTTCAAAAACCTCCGTTATAAAGTACAATCATCTGACTTCTAAACTGCTTCGTGCGCCATTTCCACAAACGCCAATTCCCCATCACGCAGTTCAATAGACACAAGGCTTCCGTCCGAAAACTCACCTTTTAATATCTTTTCAGCAACAGCATCTTCGATATGTTTCTGGATTGCTCTGCGTAGCGGTCGGGCACCATACACCGGATCAAATCCTTTGGTGGCGACAAACTCTTTTGCCGCATCCGTCAGATGCAGTGTCATATTACGCTCTTTGAGTTTCTTACGAACGTCGTCCAGCGATACGTCAATAATACGAAGCACATGCTCTTTAGTCAGTGCGCGGAATACGATCACTTCATCAATACGGTTGAGAAATTCAGGATTAAAAAGCTTCTTGGTTGCCTCTTCTGCTTTGGCTTTCATACGCTGATATTCATCTTCACCGTTATCTTTGGTTGAGAAACCAAAACCGTCGGTCTTACTCATCTCCCGTGCGCCGACATTAGATGTCATGATAATCACGGTATTTTTAAAACTCACCTTGCGGCCAAGACTATCCGTGAGGATGCCGTCATCTAGAACTTGTAAAAGAATATTAAAAACATCCGGATGGGCTTTTTCGATTTCATCCATAAGTACGACGCTGTACGGTTTACGGCGAATTTTTTCCGTAAGCTGACCGCCTTCTTCGTAGCCGACATATCCCGGAGGCGGACCGACTAAACGGCTCACGGAAAATTTTTCCATATATTCCGACATATCAATACGCACCAACGCATCGGCATTTTCAAAAAGATAATAAGCCAATTCTTTGGCAAATTGTGTTTTTCCCACACCGGTCGGACCGAGGAAAATAAACGAACCGATAGGACGATTAGGATCTTTGAGTCCTGCACGGGTGCGGCGGATGGCGCGCGTTACCGACTGTATCGCATCATCTTGACCGATGATACGACTGCACAAAACATTTTCCATTTTGAGTAATTTTTCCGACTCGCTTTGTGCAACACGATTGACAGGAATACCCGTCATCATCGCAACTACGTGAGCAATCTGCTCTTCACCGACTTCGACGACTTGTGTATCCTCTTTCTTTTCCCATTCCTCTTTCGCCACGCGAAGCTGTTCCGTTAATCGTTTTTCGACATCACGCAACTCTGCGGCTTTTTCGAATTTTTGATTTTTTATAACAAAATCTTTTTCCGTACGAACGCGTTCTATTTCCTGCTCAAGCGCAACAATTTCTTCCGGCACGACGATATTCATAATGTGCGTGCGGGAACCGGCTTCATCCATCACATCAATCGCTTTATCGGGAAGATGGCGATCCGTGATGTAACGATCCGACAAACGAACGGCTTGCACCAGCGCTTCGTCCGTGTACGTGACGCGATGATGTTCTTCGTATTTGTGTTTTATTTGACGCAAAATTTCAAGGGTTTCTTCGACCGATGGGGGATCAACGATCACTTTTTGAAAGCGGCGTTCAAGCGCACCGTCTTTTTCAATATATTGACGATATTCATCCAGTGTGGTAGCGCCGATACACTGAAGTTCGCCGCGGGACAGCGCAGGCTTGAACATATTTGATGCGTCCAAAGACCCACTTGCTCCGCCGGCCCCGACGATCGTATGCAGTTCGTCTATGAATAATATCACTTCCGTGGTTTTTTCCAGCTCACTCATGATCGCTTTGACGCGCTCTTCAAATTGGCCGCGGTATTTTGTACCGGCCACCAGCGCACCAACATCCAGAGTTACGATTCGTTTACCCAAAAGCACACGGGGAACTTTTTTCTGAACGATACGCAGCGCCAGACCTTCGGCGATAGCTGTTTTCCCTACGCCGGGTTCGCCAATCAAAACAGGATTATTCTTTTTTCTGCGGGATAGGATCTGTGCAACGCGTTCGATTTCTTCATCACGACCGATGATCGGATCAAGGCGATTTTCTTCGGCATACTGCGTGAGATCACGACCAAAGTGATCCAGGGCAGGTGTCTTACTTTTTTTAGGTTCCGGTTTTTTGGCTGTGGGATTCGTAGGAGTCTGCGTTCCGCTCATGATATTGGTCAGCTCCTTTCTTACCGTTTCGTAATCAATGTTGAACATGGATAAAACCTGCGCAGCAAGACAATCTTTTTCTTTGATCAACGCAAGTAAAAGATGTTCGGTACCGATAACATCCGATTTAAAATTTTTGGCCTCCACGTACGTGGATTTCAAAATTTTTTCGGCTCGTTTGGTAAGCGGCGGATTACCGATGACCGTATTATCCGTTACCGGTTTTACCATATCTTCGATAGCACGTTTCAGTTTTTCTAAATCCATAGCCAGATTTTTGAGCACTTTGACGGCGACGCCTTCGCCTTCGCGAATCAAACCCAATAAAAGATGCTCTGTACCGATATAATCGTGGCCGAGCCGGATGGCTTCTTCCTGCGATAATTTTACGACCAGTTGGACACGGCTGGAAAAATTATTTTTCATACTGACTCCATTCTGAAAAGGCCAAATAACAAAACTTATTATCGTTATTTTGAGCACAATTCAAAAAAATATAGAGATTCGGGCTACATTAGTCAAGAAGTAATAATGTTAGAAAAATTACACACTTAGATGCGGGAAAAACCAATCATGAAACAACACAAAAAGACGATTAATTTGAAATCAGGGTAACAGAAAGAAAGATTGATGAAATTGTTTTAATTAACCCAAATAGTGCCGTAATACATGACTTCGCGAAGTGTGGCGCAGACGGCGAATCGCTTTTTCTTTGATTTGACGGACACGCTCACGCGTTAACTGAAAACGTATACCTATTTCTTCCAATGTCATCGGATGATCATTTTCGAGGCCGAAGTACAAACGTATCACTTCCGACTCACGTGCAGATAAACTGTCGAGCGCACGTTCGATTTCAATTTTCAAAGACTCGTTGACAAGATCGTGATCCGGCGGCGCCTGCTGCTCGTTTTCGATGACATCAATCAGCGTATTATTATCTGAATCGTAAATCGGTTCATCAACCGAGATGTGCCGTCCGGACATTTGTAACGTATCGTGTACTTCGAGCTCGGAAATTTCCAACTGCTCCGCGATCTCTTCGGCACTGGGTTCACGCTCGAATTCCTGTACCAAATCACTATACACGCGACCGATTTTATTAAGCGTTCCGATTTTATTGAGCGGAATACGAACGACGCGAGATTGTTCGGCAAGCGCCTGAAGTATGGCCTGACGAATCCACCATACGGCATAAGAAATAAACTTGAATCCGCGCGTTTCATCAAATCGTTTCGCGGCTTTGATCAGTCCGATATTACCTTCGTTGATAAGGTCATTGAGAGAGAGGCCTTGACCTTGATATTGTTTGGCTACGCTGACGACAAAACGGAGATTGGCTTTGGTCAGATGTTCGAGCGCCCGTTCATCACCCTCGCGTATGCGCTGTGCCAGCGCGATCTCTTCTTCGGATGTCAGGAGCGGTACCGCGCCGATTTCCTGCAGATACTTGTCAATGAGATCATTATTGTGTTCGACATAATGAGCCATAGACAACCTTCTTTCATTTTGTTGTACGATGGTTAACGATCTATACGGTCTACAATTCCTATAATTGTTGCATCGGTAGGCGCTTTACGATCCAGAGGGATCGGCGCCTCACCCGATGTTACATAATAAACTAATTCATTAGGCTGTCCGGCGCCTACCGAGTCGGTCGCCACGATCGGGCCGCCGACATGCTTCAATTCTGAATCCACCGGCTGGATGATCTGTAAACGGCACCCTTCGATAGAAGGATGTTTTTTAGTAGCCCAAACCGTGCCGATGATGCGCGCCATATTCATATATGCTGCAAATTCTCGCGTGTGCGTTCGTTTTTGAGATTCCCGGTATTTACGGTCGTTGCCGGCTCAAAAAGCATGATCTCCGTTTCTACGTCAGAAACCGGCCGGTGTTCCACACCGCGCGGCACGATGATAAATTCACCCGGATTGATGATTTCCGTTCGATCGCGAAATTCCATTTTCAAACAACCGCGAACCACGTAAAACATTTCGTCCTCATGATCATGATGATGCCAAACAAATTCACCAGAAACTTTGACTAACTTGACATGCTGACCATTCAGTTCGCCCACGATACGCGGATGCCATGTATCGGAAAAAGTTTCAAACTTATCCGCGAGATTAATTTTATTTGAGATCAAGGATGTACTTCCATTTTATCAACAATAGCCATAATAACCGCATCAACCGGCCGATTTTCTGTCGCTTCGGTTTGTCGTGCCGAACTGCCGGTGCAATACAGCACCACTTCACCGACGCCGGCCCCGACGGAATCGGCCGCCACCACGAAAGCGTCTTTTTCTTTGTAGTCCAATCCTATACTGCGCACAATCAACAGCTTCACGCCCGTGAGTTTTTGGTCTTTCCGTGTGGCCCATACAGAACCTATAACTTTACCTAGAACCATATATTCCTAATCTGCGCATGCAATGCGGCGCTCATTAAGTTTTTTAGCATTCACTAAAGCAACATTAGCACGGTGCATCAGTGCGTCGGCTTCAGTACCATCCGTACCATATGTAACCACACCGACCGTTGCGGTCAACGGAATCTCTTCATCGCCGGAATGAATCACCGCCGATTCGAGCGCGTTGAGTATCCGGCCTGCACATTCTACCGCTTCTTTCCTTTTACTTTCTACAAGTAACACCCCAAATCGGTCGTGACTCAAACGAGCAAGGTTATCAATAAGCCGTATCCCATTTTTTAAAATTTCTGTTATTTTTTCAAGCGCTAAATCACCGGCTTCTACACCGAAAGCTTCATAAATATTCTTGACATAGTCTACCTGAAAAACCAGAACACTAAACGAAGTTTCAAATCTTTTAGCGCGATGTATCTCGGACACGACGTTTTTCATAAACGTTTGTTCCTCCGTTGCCGTATTGCGTTCGCCTTCGTTTGCGTTTTTAGATAAATGCTGATCCAGAGCGATACGCGCCAATGCGAGTCCTGCGCTATTGCAGGCGGTTTCAAGAAACTGCACTTCATACACATCGTATGCGTTTTTTTGGCCTTGTTCGATCACCAGCACACCAAAACAATGGTCCTGATCACAGATCGGGATGACCACGACGGAAGCAAGGTAATTCAATTCCAATTCGCTGTTTACCGAAGTCCGGTCAATGGATGTCACATCGGATATATAAAGCCGACGCCGTTTCGTCATAACTTTTTCGATCATCGTACCGTCAAGCCGAACCATAGATTCTTTATCGTATACCGCGCTGCCACCGGCCTCCGCCAATCGTATTTCCTCCGCGCCATGTCGCAGCCATATATGCATACGATCAAAACGAAGCGTGTTTTGAATCTGTTCTTTCAGGCAAATCATCGTTTGCGTTTCCATACCCGCAAGGCTCAGGCGCTCGCTAAATTCGCGTAAACTCTGGGAAAGGCGGCGGAGCTTGTTTTTCATATACACGCCGTCAATACTTTGAATAGACAAAAGTATGAGGCGTCCGTACTGCTTGATCGCGTCAAACTCCTGTTCGGTTAACGCCGTGTCCGTAATACGATCCACGCCAA
The DNA here is from genome assembly GCA_013360215.1 of bacterium. Taxonomy (NCBI): domain Bacteria; species bacterium. The sequence continues at coordinate 55,911 of JABWCP010000005.1, forward strand.
GGAGACCGAGCACAGCACCTTTTCGCATCAACGGAATAATCACCAAATGTTTAACGGGTACTGCGGTACGATAATACGGAACGGGCGTCGTACCGGGTTCGCGCAAATCCATAACAAGTGATTCCTTGGTTTGAATCACCTGATGAAACGGCGCATAATCGCCGTATCGAAACGATTTTTCAGGTATAAAATCACGGCTTTCACTTCGGAAACTTTGCGGTAAACATTCGCCGCTATCGTCATGGCATAGATACAAAAAGGTAGAATGGGCTTGCAATGTATCGTGCATGATAGCGATCACGCCATCCGCTGTCTGATTGAACATAAGCGAAGCCTGCGTATCATCCAGTATTTCCATCGCGTGATCTTCTTCGCGAACGATCGACCCGGAAGCGGTTTCCACGGTATGCGGGTGCGTGACGGGGCGTCGTATCGTATTGCCGGAGACTTTATATTTTTCAACCGGTTTTTCACGACGAGCGGCGATCCATCGTGCAGCTATCACAAAGGCGGCCAGAACGACAGCACCCATGATCAATGTAATGGCCGTATTAAAAAAAACCGACGCGAGGATGACTCCCGAAATGAAAACGAGGAGGAATGCCGAAATGCGCAGGACGTAGGAAGTAAAGGGCATTAGTTTATTTCAACACAATCTTGTGTTAGTTCGGCAAAACTTAACCCCTTTGCCTAAAAAAGTCAACGCATTTGCTGAAAGAAACGATGGGATTGGAATACGACAGAGAAACGGTTTTAACCTAGAATCGCTTTGGTGCGAAGGGAAACTTTTTTTTCTATTTCCGCCACATCGGACATGACCAGTATTTCCGATGCAAACGCTTCAGCTTCTGTTTTGGAAACGCTTCGGATTATCTTTTTGATTTTGGTGAGTACAGGAGGAAGCACGCTGAATTCGTGCAAACCCATACCCAAAAGAAGTATAGCCGCATAAGGATTACTGGCCATTTCACCGCACATAGCAACATGGATTTTGCGTTGATGCCCTGCAGCAATGGTTTGTTTTATGAGTCTCAAAATAGCCGGATGAAAACAATTGTACAGCCCGGATACTTTAGGGTTGCCGCGATCTACAGCCAGCGTGTACTGAACAAGATCATTCGTGCCAATACTAAAAAAATCCACCTCGGCCGCAAATTCCTGAGCCAAGATCGCTGCGCCGGGCGTTTCGATCATCATGCCGACAGGAATATTTTCATTGAAAGGAATATCTTGCCGTCGCAATTCCTGTTTGCATTGTTCGATAATGCGTTTGGCCTCCCGCATTTCACTCAAATTAATGACCATCGGAATCATGATTTCGACATTAAATTCCGATGAAAGGCGCAGCATGGCGCGAATCTGCGGAATAAAAAAATCCGGATATTCCAAAGCGATACGGATCGCCCGCCAACCGAGAAACGGATTGTCTTCGTGGACATAACCTTTAGCGGTGAGTATTTCCAGCGGAATTTTATCACCGCCGACATCAAATGTACGCATCGTTATTTTATGCGGATGGTTTTTTTCGGCAATACGTCGGTATTCGCGATACTGCGTCTCCTCATCCGGCAACTCACGCGCCGAAAAGAGCATATATTCCGTCCGATAAAGCCCGATGCCTTGCGCTCCGAGATGTAAGGCGTTTTCTACTTCTTCGGGAAGTTCAACGTTGGCACAAAGCGCAACTTCGTATCCATCGTTTGTGACGCACGGTAGTTTGGCCACCGTTTCCAAATCGGTTTCTTTTTTGGCGATCTGGCGCGATTTTGTTTTGATGCGATCAATGTCTTTTTTATCGGGATTGATGATCAGTTCGCCGGTATGACCATCAAGAAGCAAGGTATCGTCTTTGCTTATGATACCTGTCAGGTTGGCGATACCTACGATGGCCGGAATATTGAGCGAACGCGCAACGATAGAAAAATGCGATAATTTGCTTCCGGCTTCCGATACAAATCCTAATATTTTATTGCGATCAATACCCGCAATGTCGGACGGCTTGATCGTATCCGCGACGATGACCGATGCTTCAGGAATATCAAAAGAACGCTGCTGACCAAGCAAGTTGCCCAACAAACGGCGTTTGACATCCTCCAAATCGTTAGCCCGTTCGCGGAGATACTCATTATTGGACTTAAGAAAACCGGTTTTAAATTTATCCATCACGGCCGCAAATGCCGCTTCGGCATTCATTTTGACGGACTTGATATTTTTCAGCGTGCCGCGGATCATTTCCTGATCCTCGAGCATCAGAAAATGTGATTCAAGGATCGCGCTGTATTCTTTACCGTATTTGGATTTAGCGTCCCGGATAAGCTGATCCAGCTGCTCTCGTGTGATATCGAGCGCTTGTTGGAACCGTGATGTTTCTTGTACAATCTCGTCTTCGCTTTTGAGCGTGCGTTCGTGGATACGAAAATTATCGGCGTGAAGTACGTAGACCGGCCCGATCGCAAATCCGTCGGAAACACCCAACCCTTTGATGGCTAGAGACTCCGATGTTTCGGATTTATTTCGTTTGGTCGAAGGCATTTATTCTTCGTTGAATTTGGAAGCAAACAAAGCCGCGATCGCATCGGCCGCTTGCATTTCGTCGGAACCCTCGGTTTTTATTTTTACGACGCTGCCTTGAGCTGCCGCAAGCATCATGACGCTCATGATACTTTTGGCATTGACTTCAGTGCCGTCGCACGATAAAAACACTTCGGAATCAAACTGGCTTGCGGTTTTAACGATCATCGCCGACGGGCGTGCATGGACGCCGGCTTTATTGATAACGGTGATTTCCCTTTCGATCATGGATTCAGCGATGGTCCTCGGTGTGAAGCGTGTATCAGTTTTTACGCTGTCCGGCGCGGTGTGCGATAGCTACCAATTGGGCTTTGGCGCTGCTATCTTTGATGCGGTCCAGACTTTGAACGGCCGATTGGACATACTTGGCAATCGCCTTTTCCGTTTTTTCCTGAATACCCGTTTTTTGAATGAATTTTCTAAAATCTTCGATAACACGTTTGAGAATATCGGGGTCGGTGACATTCTGAAAAACGGAAAGAAAATCTTTGCCGTATTTATCCTGTACACAATGAAGCGCGATGTACGATTTTTTTCCCTCCATAAGATCGCTGCATATATCTTTACCCAGCGTCGCTTCATCCCCGATCACATCCAGTAAATCGTCCTGAATCTGAAACGCCATACCGCAATAATAACCGTAATCACGTAAAGCTTGCTCTTTTTTGAAGTCCGCTTTTCCGACTACAGCACCGATCTGGGCGGCGGCGGCAAATAAACCGGCGGTTTTCAGTTCGATCATTTTAAGATAATCAGTGAGTTTTATATCCGAACGTTTTTCAAACTCTTTATCCAATGCTTGGCCTTCGACCAATCCGATATAGGCATCCGAAAAAATATCCAATACACGAGGTAATACGGATTCAGGAGAACCATTTAATGATTTGAAAGCCAAAGCATGCAATAAGTCACCGGTGAGAATAGCGACGTTTGCATTCCATTTTTTATGTATGGTTTCCCGTCCCCGCCGCAAGTCATCATTGTCCATAATATCGTCATGGACCAGTGAAAAATTATGCAAAAGCTCCACAGCCGCTGCGGCAGGGAATGATTTTTTATAATTTTTTTCAAACAATGCGCAGGACAATACGGTCATCACTGCACGCATTCGCTTGCCGCCGCTTTGAAAAAGATAACGCGCCGGATCGTAAAGAGTAGTCGGATTACGTTTAGCTAAATAAACTTTGATCGCTTTGTCAATTTCTTTGACAATGGGCTCTGTCTTTAGAGGTGCATGTTTCACGGTTGGAGTCCTGAAGACGTGAACAGACTTTCAGAAAATCTAAATACTAAATTAAGAGAAATCAAGCGATAATTTTTTATGCGACACATTGTCTGTATAGCTGAAAAAATGTCCTTTTTTTTGTAACACTTTAATTAACAATAGTATGTGAATTTTAGTGCACTTTTAACAAAAGTTGCTTTTTTGCTGACATAATGTTGTCACCCACTGAAGATATATTGATTTCAATTGTTCACAATAAAACAACCGGGTTTTTTCATTTTAAGAAACAGTTTCTTTGAAATACCGTATCAAAGGTTAATTCCTGACTACTTTCCAAATTACGGAACACGTTTATTCCATGCCTAATCATGTTTTCATCGCGGCAAGCCTTGACGGTTTTATTGCCAAAACCAACGGGTCTCTAGATTGGCTTGATCGTATCGAAAATCCGGATCATGATGATTTCGGTTACGATGAATTTCTGAAAAAGATAGATGCGATCGTGATGGGGCGGGGCACCTATGACTTTGTAAAAAACATTACACCTTGGCCCTACAAAAAACCGGTATACGTTCTAAGCCGGAGTATGTCTCCACAAACACTCCCGAATCAAATTACGATCACTGATCGCTCGCCGCTCGAGTTGCAGCAGGAATTAAACCGGATGGGCTATCGCAATCTATATGTGGACGGCGGTAAAACGATTCAAAGTTTTATGCGGGAAAATCTCATTGACGAATGGACTATCACGCGAGTCCCCATTCTGCTTGGTGCCGGCATACCGCTTTTTGACAACACGCTTGAAAAAGAAACTTCTCTTGTTCACATTGCAACACGCATTTTTTCCAATGGCCTTGTACAAAGCACGTATAAAAAACAATAATGAAATTAGATGTACTTATCCCTCATATTTCTTAATTTAATTAAAAGGAGTCCGTTATGAATCCGCATTTGCAAGGTATTGTCGGTTGGTATGGTCACGAATCCCAATCTTCCGTAAGGATGATCAGCGCGATACCCGACAATAAACTTAATCAGAAAATTCACGATAAGTTCCGCACGGCCGGCGAACTGGCCATGCATCTCGGCGACACGGTACGTGATCTTACCGCTACTTTCAAAACCGGCGCCGTTGTGTTTACACCCGTCATTACCGCGACACCGCCTAAAACCGCCGATGCCGTCAAACACTATAATGACGCGATGAGCGAATTTATGGAAGCGAGCAAAAACTTTACGGATGCACAACTGAATAAAAATTATCCTTTTGAAATGGGCGGCCAAGTGGTTTGGAATCCCACGGGTATGGAATTGATTTCCGGTTATATTTGTCACGAAATACATCACCGTGCACAGATCGGTGTCGTGCTGCGTTTAGTCGGCGCTAAAGTACCCGGCATGTACGGGCCGACAGCGGACGATATGTAAAAAAAGGACGATACGGATATGATCGATGTTACGCAACACGACGGAATCGCCATTCTGCAAATGCAGCACGGCAAAGCCAATGCGCTGGATATCGAATTTTGCCATGCGCTTGCACACGCGGTGGATAAACTGCGGCATGTGGAGGTGCATGGCCTTATCCTCACCGGAACAGGCACGATGTTTTCTGCGGGTGTCGATTTACCTCGCCTAATCAAATCCGGGCCGGAGTATATCCCGGAGTTTCTTGCGGCACTTCATCACACCTTCGAAACACTTTTTACCTTTCCAAAACCGATGATCGCCGCCATCAATGGTCATGCAATTGCCGGTGGCTGTGTATTGGCCGCCTGTGCGGATTATCGTATCATGGCCGGAGGTCGTATCGGCGTTTCGGAATTGCGGGTCGGGGTTCCATTTCCAGTTTCGGCTCTGGAGATCATGCGATCCGTTGTACCTCAAAAATTTTTGAGCGAAGTATTGTACGACGCCAAAAACTATACTCCGGAAGAAGCAAAAACCGTCGGCTTGATAGATGCGATCACCGGTTCTAACGAACTCATGTCCGAAGCCCTCAAAAAAGTCAAAGCCTGGTCTGCTATTCCGGCTACCGCTTTTGCAATTACTAAACGGCAACTACAAGCCCCATACCTTGATCGTATTCACCACAATGCGATTGATACTTATGTCGTAAATCTCTGGAAAGAACCGGCCACGCTTAACGCAATCGGTAACTTCGTAGCAAGCACAATAAAGAAAACCTAATCTTAAAACATCTTACAAAAAGACCTCAAAACAGTTTTCTTTTTCAGATGTGATTTCATTTTATATCACGACTTGTTTTAAAGAGAAACTATTTTGAGGTCTATCTTTTTATCGGTTAAATCGCTGCAAATTTATTTTTGTAAATTCCAAATTTTGGTATAACCCTCCGCTTCTTCCAGTTTTTTTAATTCAATGATGGATTTGCGAAAAGCAGCCATCATATCTTCTTTGCGCACTACCCCATTGAGACTATTGGGATTGGATTTGACTTCTTCGGCATTAAACGGGGCACCTTTGCCGAGCACCGTACCGGTAACATATTGTGTGCCGACGAGATAACCATTGGGCGGTCCGAGCAACTGATACGTAAAAACCGGGTTAAGTACGACGTGATTATTTTCATCCGTCGAAATCTGCAAATCCAGCGTCGCACTGATCAAACCATCCACACCCAATTCGCGCATCAGACGTGCATCGGGCCGGTCGCTGGCAAAAGTGGATGAAACCGACTTGAGTATCGAAGTTAGCGACGTAGGAAGAAGGTTTTTGGTGTTTTTATAACTGCGAACAATTTTGACCTGCGTGTTTTTATCTTCGATCGGTTCCATCGCTGCATAGCCGGAAGCTTTCGTAACGCTTTCGACTGGAATCAACTCGATCTGATGTTCGTTTTTCAGTGCCGTTACAAAATCACTGTACATATTATCCAGCAGTTTATCCCAAAATTCGTCCGGTAACTGCGGAAATTCCAAAGTCGTAATTGTCGTAGTGGTTGTCGTGACTTCGACATTACCCATCGTTTGCGTTGAACTAGAAGATTTCACATCGCGATGATAAATGGTTCCGCGTACAGAAAAGGAGGCTAACGCAAATTTTTTGCCCATGGATAAAGCGCGCCCGTAATAGGCATTGGGTTTATTGGCGGTGAAAGAAAAACCCTTCTCTTCGCCTGTAATCTGTACATTGCTTTTGCTTGGCGATTTGCCTTTGACCGTTACCGGCTTTGTATCCCAGCTCGCGGATATCCCTTGATATCCACCGGTACCGGCATTGGGTGATAAATCATGTTCATAACGTTCGACACGAAGCCAACTGGCGCCTTCCCTAAAACTTGCAATGGAGGTACCGATCGCTTGATCTGAACTGGCCACGACTTGTGCGTTGACAAAAGCCTGGTGTGGTATGACGATTTTGTCTGCTGAACGGCAAACCACCACATCTACAAACGACGTCGTACCCATCAAGTCCATCAGCATGCCGACTTTATACATCGTACGTTCGGAACCTTTGGGATTTTCCATTTCCAGAACAAGATCCTGCGTAACGTCTATTTCAGCACCATCGGCTTTACCGTTGATAGATTTAATGCGAACGGGATATGTAGGTTTTATCGTAAACTCGGCCTTTTGACCCGTTTTAGTTTCGATCGTTATTTTTTTGGGTGAGGTATCGCCACTATCCACAAGTTTGGTATATGCACCAAAAGCCACGTGCGACATCGGTGTACCATCCATAGCTACGACGCCGTCTATTTTATACATCCCGATACCATGTTTTTTAAAATTCATCACCGTTACTGCTGAACGACCTTCTTTCCATGCTTCGCCCATATAGGAAGTTTCCGTGCTTTTGACGGCAGCAGGATAAAGATTGCTAATATAATACACCGTCGTACCGCAGGCTTGCAAATCCGTCGTGGACTGCGTCATCAGGTTGCCTGCAAGTTTGCCGAGTTGAGCGCAGCCGCTCAGAAATAAAAATACTGAAGCGAAAAGTAGAAGTTTTGTTCTCATAGATGTAATCCTGTGGTTTGATGAGTTATATGCCTAATTTAAGATTAAACATGACGGTACAGATAACTATTAGAAGCAATTAACATACCACAATGAAACACTACTATAACTCATTGATGTTTTTACAAATGAAAAAAGGATGACTTAGTTGGCGTTACATAAACGCGACTATATCGATAAATAGTCTGTCGCCTTCAGCAGACACTCATAAAAAACATTCCGATGTATATAAAAAACTCACTCTCCATCGAGCCGTATTGTATATATAAGTGAATCTGAAATTTTAAAAATATGTCTTTCAAAAAGGCGATTCATCCATTACTTTTAAACACCTCACGCATAATTTATAATTGATCCCCTTCTTTGCATTTCCTGATACCCAATATATCGGATTGAAAGGATCATCGTATGAAATCCACAATCGTATTTGTGTTGTTCTTGTCTTCCGTTTTATATGCTCAACGTACCGGTTGCGTGTCGGGCAACTGTGAAAACGGCGAAGGCACATACATATGGAGTTCCGGCACTACGTATACAGGTGAATGGAAAAACGGCAAACAACACGGAAAGGGTAAAACGACATGGAGCGATGGCGAGTGGTACGAAGGGGGGTACAACATGGGAGAACGTACAGGATGGGGGGAATTTCGATGGAAAGATAAAACCTGGTATCGCGGTAGATTTTTGAATGGCCGCATGAATGGTTATGGAGAATATCATTTTGCATCCGGAACCACATATACCGGACAAATTCGTTTAGGAAAATTTAGCGGCGTTGGCACAAAATTGAAAAACGATGGCACCCGCGAAATCGGATTTTGGAAGAATGATACTTATATGGGTTCACAGCGCCCTGTTTTGGTCGTATCATCACAAGGCCCTATAAAAAGCATTCAGGCTGCGATTGATTCGGCCACAGCCGGGGATGAAATCCTTATACGACGCGGCACATATAATGAGGCTATAGTAATCGACGGAAAAGAAAACATCACTATTCGCGGTGAAGGCGAAGCATGGTTGAAAGTTCCAACCGGCGACATCATTACCATCCGAAACTCTTCCGGGATCGCATTATTTAACATCAAAGGAATTCACGATACGCGCGATGAATATTTTGCCTGCGAAACTTCGGATGTGTTGGATATTGTACATTCCAAAAATATCATCGTTGCCCAATGTTTATTAGACGGATCCGGACAGATAGGACTCACGGGATACCATGTTGAAGGATTATTGGTGAGCCATACGATCGTACAGAACTGTATTTTCGGAGGCATAGTCCTCGAAAACTGCGCCAATACAACATTACAATACAATCTGATCATCGCACAAAAAGCCGCCGTAGACAAAGGCATGGATTGTATCGGTTTATCGCTTGTCTCTTGTAAAAATGCCGTCGTCAATCACAATACGGTCGCCAAACTCATTGATTTTAATCCGGTATGGATTCGCGATTCGGAATCTATACTTTTCACCAATAACATCATAAGCCACAATACACTTAACGCCGAAAATCAGAGCGGCTTGATGCTCGGCGAAAATCAAACTTTAGATTATCACCGAAATCTCCTTTGGGATAATAAAACCCGGGACGGCAAGGAGATTAATTATGATGCGTATGCTAAATCGTTTAAACCCCTAGATGACATAAATACCGACCCCTTATTTTTAAATCCTCAATCCAAACAGTTTGGTCTCAAGGCTTCATCGGGTGCGATAAATCAAGCAACGGACGGACTGGATATCGGCGCTGTCCAAACCAAACATCGCGGCAACCTGACGCCTAAAATCGCCGATCAAACGCCACCGCTAATAGTGTGGTCTGGGCAAAATTTTACAGATAAACAAAACATCACATTGCCGGACAGTACGATAAAATTTTCCGGACGACTGACGGATAACACGGAATTAGCAGGCATGATCATTGGCAATAAAACTGTATCTTTAAAAACGGACGGAACTTTTAATTCGGAAATCGCTTTAGAAGATGACATGGGCATGATACCTGTACGCGCATGGGATATCTTTGGAAACGCGACCTACCTTGATATATTTTATCAAAAAGCATCAACACCTACGGCATCCGTCCAAACCGGAAGTGTGCCTCAAACTATAACCGCAAGCCGGCCTACAACTTCTTCATCGGCAGTAAAACCTTCTTCCGCCGCACCCAATACTTCGACCGTAACTGTAACCTCCGATTGCAAAACTTCGGATGAATGCATTGAGCGTTCGTTTAAAGCGCAATCCATCGAAGAAGCTGTTTTATACGCCGAAAGTGCCGTACGCCTTTTAAAACCGACTGATGAAGAGGTAACTCAAAAAATGGCATATCGTATTCGCGCTGAAACATACTTGTATCAATTCAAAAAAAGTAACGATGCGGCGCTTGTCGAAAAAATCGAAGCGGATTTTGAAAAAGCCATCAAGTTAGACCCTCAGGACGGTGTGCCGTATATAGGACTCGCAAAACTCTATGAAGCACAAAGCCAAGAATTGATGGTTGAAGATCAGTTTGCACGCGGGCTGCAAGCCAATGCCAGTCCTGCGCTATTATATTATGAGCGTTCCCAATATTATATACGACAAAAAAAAGAATCGGCGGCTGATGAAGACTTAGACAAAGCCATAGAAATGCTGGGCGGAACTTCATATAAAGACGGTGTATATAAGATAACCGCCGGCGATCCTTCCGTCACCGACAAGGGAAAATTTAACATGTATTATACCCGCGCCGAACGCCTTGTAAAAAAGAAAGATTATCAACGCGCGTATGCGGACTTGTCGCAGGCGATCAAGTTTGATCCTGAGAATAGCAATGCGTATTGGCTGCGTGCAAAAATCACCATTGATGTCGATCCCTACTACAAAAAACCGGAGCCGGCGCTGGCCGATCTCAATAAAGTGATCGAACTTTCACCGGATTTCGCCGACGCCTATTACTGGAAAGGCCAAGTGTTGCTGGCCAATTCACAAACCTATAAGGATCACAACATAACCATACAAACACTGATCAAGGCTTCCGAACTGGAACCGACTTTTTCGGATGGGTATGCCTATGCAGCGCACCTCTGTCTTGTGCAAGAACGTAATGCCGAAGCCGAGCAGTTTGCCTTTCTGGCCGTACAAAAAACTGATAAGAAAAACGCATTGGGCTTGGCACACTATGTCTTAGGATATACATACTCGTATAAGCGTGATCGTGAGAACATGCTCAAGCATTTCCGAAAATCCGTCGAATATGGGTATGAAGAATCACAAAATGTTCTAAAAAGCATGGGGTATTAGTTAAGGTGTTTATTATGAGCCGATCATTTTTTCTTTTGAGTACAGGTTTAACCTTGGTTTGTTTTTCATTGTATGCACAAAATCTGTCGATCGAGCCACAGCTACAACCACCCGGAGGTGTCGGAGATATTGTATACAGCCCTGACGGTAAGTGGGTGGCGATAGGCGGGGCGGAGCTTCATTTGATGCATATCCCCTCTCAAAAGACAATGATGCTGACGCATCACAAAAAAAACGTATTAGATTTCAACTTCAGCGCGGACGGGCATTATTTGGTTTCGAGCAACCCCGACGGCAATATCTACATCTGGGATATGAAAAAAGCGGCTCATATAACCACGCTGACGGATACGGCTATTGCCCAAAAAGTCCGTTTCACTCAGGATGGCCGTCATATCATCACTTGCGGACATTGGGGGATCCAGTTTTGGGATTGGTCTCTTCAAAAAATCACCAAAACATATACGCTCATAAAACCCGAGGAGTGGTCGGAATTCAGTCGTCGAGGAAGCTGCATAATGCAAGAACATTATGCGATCAGTCCGGATGGTCAATGGGCGGCGGCGGCGGGTGGCGGTTCGTGTTGGGAATTTACGTCCACACCGGAATACGGTTCCAACGTTAAAATGCCTCGATATTTTGATCTCAGTTTTTTCAGGGTTATTAATCTAGAAACCGGCGAGGCGCTTGATCAAATTCGTATCCCGAAAGAAATCAATTGGAATGCTTTATCCCTCGGCAATAAAAAAATAGCCGTATCAGGTGAATTTCGTAAAGATGAAGCTTTAAAATACTCGATCCTTGTTTATAATCTTGAAACGCAAAGCATGTCTCGTCAATTGGATGCCGATACTAATCGCATCATCAATTTGACGCTGTCACCCGATGAAACAAAACTTGTGGGTGTTTCTTTGGTTGTCCGCGGGCTATTATCTGATAGAGGTAAGGTGTTTCTTTGGGATCTTACGAGGTCAAAACTCATCGGCGCCAACAAAATGGCCAGCCGAAAAGTTCATTTTTCAGCTGACGGGACATTAATGAGCAGCGGGTTTGAAACTTATCTGATTACGGCTCCCGTTCGATCGTTTCCAACAGGTATTTATATTACAGGAAGCGATTTTTCATCAAACGTATATCATTTTGATCTAGATGAAAATAACGCACGCATCGTTTTTTCGGATCGCGAACAAGTGAGGACGTGGGATCTTCGACGCGGTGTGATTGAAAGAAATTTTATCGGTGAAAAAGATCAGACCATTCGAGGAGTCGGATTTACATCAAGAGGCCTCATTGCGGCCGGCTTCCGGGGTACCATTACGCATTGGGATTCATCAGGTGCCACTAAGCTGGTTACGATGCAACATCCTGTACTCAATCTAAAAAACGTTACACGCATCAATGATTCCGTATATGCATCCTATGGGGTCGGCATCCCGAGCCTCAACATGGATACTATTCGTTTTTGGAATATCAATAACGGTTCCTTACAACATTTTATAACTGCGCATTATGGCCAGTGCAACGGATTACGTCTATCACCCGACAAAAAACTTTGGGTTTCTTTTGGCGGAGAGGAAAAAAATTCACCCAGCGGATCGGTTTGCGTGTGGGATGCGGTGACATGGGAAAAGAAATACGATCATCACATAGGTGATAAAACCGTCGCCGTTATTCAGGCATTGCTCTATCCTGATAATAAAACAGCCGTGCTTGCTACCGACGACGCCGAAAGATTAGTGATAAACTTAGAAACCGGAGTGATTAATCGTCGCATGAACGACAGCGGCAACTATGCTGTCACCATGGAATTGTCGCCGGATGGACGTACTTATGCTTGCGGCAACGGCGGACCGTGGTTATTGGGCAGCAAAGATCATGATATCCGTATCTACGATGCACAAACACACCGGTTACTGCGTGTACTCAAAGGTCATACGAACAAAGTCGAAAAAATTCAATTTACGCACGACGGACAACGGCTTGTAAGTTGCAGTTATGATGGAACGATTCGGTTTTGGAATTTGACCGACCAAACCTATATATCACTGATCGGCATCTCGGAAGACACCTACGCCGTGTTTGCTCATGACGGCAACTACCTCACATCCAAGCGAGGTCGCGACCTGGTTGCATTTCGGAGCGGCATGAAGATGATGACTTTTGATCAGTTTGATCTTGTGTACAATCGCCCCGATATTATTCTGAGCCGACTCGGATATACGTCATCCGAACATCTGGCTATTTATAAACAGGCGTACGAAAAACGTCGAGCTAAAAACCCGCCGGCATCGGCACAACTCATGTTACAAACCGATGCTCCCGATCTTACTATACATACCGATGCACCGCCGGAGGTTTCATCGCCCGATATCACTTTGCATATCCGTGCCAAGGATAAGAATAATATCCTCAGTACACTTAAGCTAAAAATCAATGATGTGCCGCTATATGGTCGCTCCGGATTAGATCTCCGAAGTCGGAATAGCCCTACGTATGAGGCCGATATCCCCATAACACTTAGCCTAGGCAAAAACAGAATACAAGTTTGGGTAACCAACGCGGCAGGCACCGAATCGATTCCTGAAACATTTGAAACCACCGTCACCGGATCGGCCGATTCATCGGACGTGATTTTAGTTTCTGTAGGTATTGCAAATTACAAGAACAGTGATTATAACCTCACGTATTCACGCAAAGACGCTCAAGAAATATCCGCCGTATATGAAGCCTTACAAAAAAAAACCGGCGGCGGTTTTGAAAAAATACTACTGCTTGACTCTGCAGCAACACGTGAATCCATCTTAAATATCCGTAAAAAACTTCTTACCACCAAACCCAATGATCGTGTTGTGCTTTTTTTTGCCGGTCACGGTTTACTGGACGCTAAAACCGATTGGTATTTTGCCACCTACGATACGGATTTTGACAACCCCGCCAAACGCGGCTTGGCGTACAGCGCGATCGAGGATATTCTGGATGGTATCCCTTCTCGCCGGCGTATCGTATTCATGGATGCGTGTCATTCCGGTGAAGTGGATACGGATTCGCCGATGCCGACCGCCAATGCCGACCGATCGGCCGCAACAATGGCTCGCGGCATAAAGAAAAAAATCGGCGATGGTGAAACCGTAACACAAGTTGTGAGTACACGCGGTTTTTTTTCTAAAAAATCGAAAACAACCGGGTTGCAAAATTCTTTTGAGTTGATGCGTGAAATCTTCGCCGATTTGCAAAACAGTATAGGCGCTACCGTTATTAGTTCGGCCTCGGGTACGGAAGTCGCACTCGAAGGCGATGCATGGAAAAACGGAGTATTCACGTTCACCATACTGCAGGGACTGGCCTACGGCAAAGCGGATCTAGATCATGACGGTACTATCCGGTGCACCGAACTCCAGGCGTACGTGATCGGAACCGTAAAAAAACTTACCGATGGCAAACAATCTCCGACGGCACGTAAAGAAAAAGCCTTTGATGATTTTGAAGTAACCCGTTTTTTATCACCGGTGGATCCTGCGGTGTGGCGTGTATCGGGTTACTAAGCATTATAGCCCCGCGTATTTCGGTCATCAGGATTCTTCCAAGGGTGTTGATTTTCTGCGTTCTAAGTGTAACTTAGGGGCGATTCAAAAAACACGGTATTTGTTTTTATCAATTTTAACGAGCGGATATGAGCGACAATAAGATTATTTTTTCGATGGTCGGCGTGGGCAAAGTGCACAAGCCCAACAAACAAGTGCTCAAAGATATATATCTTTCTTTTTTTTACGGCGCCAAAATCGGCGTACTCGGTCTCAACGGCGCAGGTAAATCTACGCTGCTTCGTATCATCGCAGGAACCGACAAGGATTACCTCGGTGAAATCACAGCACAGAAAGGCATCCCCTTCGGTTATTTGCCGCAGGAACCGGAACTTGATCCGAACAAAACGGTAAAAGAAATTGTCCAAGAAGCGGTTGCCGATACGGTAGCTTTGGTGCGTGAATACGAAAAAATAGCCGAACAAATGGCGGATCCCAATGCGGATTTTGATACACTTTTAGAAAAACAAGGTAAACTGCAGGAAGAAATCGAGCATAAAAACGCATGGGATCTTGACAGCCGCCTTGAAATGGCTATGGACGCGCTGCGTTGTCCGGAAAGCGACACACCCGTCAAGGTTCTGTCCGGTGGCGAACGTCGCCGCGTCGCCTTGTGCCGCCTGCTTCTGCAGGAACCCGATGTGCTCTTGCTGGATGAACCGACCAACCACCTCGACGCCGAATCCGTGTATTGGCTGGAACAACATTTAGCTCAATACAAAGGCACTGTCATTGCTGTCACCCACGATCGTTATTTCCTCGATAATGTCGCCGGTTGGATACTCGAACTCGATCGCGGCGAAGGTATTCCTTTCGAAGGCAATTATACCTCGTGGCTTGAACAGAAAAAGAAGCGCCTTGAAGTCGAAGAAAAGCAGGAATCCAAACGCCAAAAAGCTTTGGCTGAAGAGTTGGAGTGGGTGCGAATGAATCCCAAAGGTCGCCACGCCAAAAGTAAAGCACGTATTTCGGCGTATGAAAAAATGGTCAATGAACAGAATGAAAAGCGTAACGAAGAAATGGAAATTTTCATTCCACCCGGACCGCGCCTCGGCAATGTCGTCATCGAAGCAAACGGCGTTGGCAAATCCTACGATGATCATTTGCTTTATGAAAACATGAACTTTTCGCTGCCACCCGGCGGTATCATCGGCGTGATCGGACCCAACGGTGCGGGTAAAACCACATTATTCCGTATGATTACCGGTGGAGAAAAACCTGACGCCGGCTCGATTCGAATCGGCGAAACCGTCAAACTGGGGTATGTAGATCAAAATCGTCCACTGGATCCCAATAAATCGATTTGGGAAGAAATCAGCGGCGGCGAAGAAACGCTGATGCTGGGTACCCGTGAAGTCAATTCGCGTGCCTATGTAGCGCGATTTAACTTTAGCGGTTCGGACCAACAGAAAAAAGTCAGCATGTTATCCGGCGGCGAGCGCAACCGCGTTCACCTTGCCAAGATGCTCAAAGAAGGCGCCAATGTACTGCTACTTGACGAACCTACAAACGATCTGGATGTCAATACACTGCGCGCACTGGAAGAAGCGCTTCTGGAATTTGCCGGATGTGCCGTGGTGATTTCCCACGACCGTTGGTTTCTTGATCGTGTAGCGACGCATATCTTAGCATTCGAAGGCGACAGCCAGGTAGTTTGGTTTGACGGAAATTTTTCGCAATATCACGAAAACTTCAAACAGCGCATGGGTATCGACGCCGATCGCCCGCACCGTATCAAGTATAAACCGCTAATGCGCGGATAATATCAGAATTTAAGATTACATAGAATGTTTGAGCCCCGTTTGAAATTCAGATGGGGCTTTTTTTTCTTGCCTTGGCGTTTAGATTCGCTTATACTAAAGAGTTAGAAGGGAAATCGTTTTTAGGGGTACAAAGGGAATGTATTATATCGTATTTCGCAATTAATCCCATTTCCCATTCATTTTTCAAAACAAACACAGCACATGTGTGTGATCGTGTACTTATTACACTCATATAGTCGTTTGGATTTTTTCGTTTCTCTATACTAATTAACCATGTTTCACAAAATGAGGAGTAGGGCATGAAAAACCTTACAAAAAAACTAATTCTTACATCGCTGATGGCTCTCATGGCTTTCAGTTCCGCCTTCGGGCAAAACGGTACTTTACGGGCAAAGTTCGTGAAAAGTACTGATGGTTCGCCGGTAACGGATGCGACATTTTCCGCCGTATTGGCCTCAAATAATCAAAGTTACGGTGTACGGACGCCAAATGCTCAGGGTGAAATGGAGTGGTCATTACCGCCTGGAAACTATTACGTAAAACGGCAAACAGGAAACTATGTTGCCACCAACTCAGTTACGGTTACCTTATTAGCAGGGGAGACAAATTCAACACTCGTGACCAATCCTACATCTCTTACCCCGCTCGCCTTTTTACGCGCTAAATTCGTGAAAAGCACAGATGGTACGCCAGTAACCGATGCAACATTTACCGCAGTATTAACCTCCAACAATCAAAACCAAGGTACGCGCACACCAAATGCTCAAGGTGAAATGGAGTGGGCATTACCTCCAGGAAATTATTATGTAAAGCTTCTAACAGGATACTACGTTGCTACTAATTCTGTTACAGTTACTTTAGTTGCCGGAGAAACTAATTCTTCGCTCGTAACCAACCCCACTTCTTTGACCCCGAGTACCATCTTACGCGCTAAATTCGTGAAGACCACCGATGGTACGCCGGTAACCGATGCGACATTTACTGCAGTATCAACCTCTAATAATCAAAACCAAGGTACACGTACCCCAAATTCTCAAGGCGAAATGGAGTGGGTATTAGCTCCTGGAAATTATTATGTAAAATTACTAACAGGTAACTACGTTGCAGCCAACTCTGTTACGGTTACTTTAGCCAACGGTGAAACTAATTCTACTCTTGTAACCAATCCGACCCAAATAGTTCCTAAATCTATAATCAGAGCCAAATTCATTAACAGTCATGACGGAAGCCCAATAACAGACGCAACTTTTCGTTTTTTTGATCAAAACGGCAATTATTATACAGCACAAACGCCTGACGCCAACGGAATTATCGAGTCAATGGTTTCACCGGCCAATTTTCGTGTGCAGTTACATTCAGGTCTTTATGTTGCATACACCAGCGGGTCCATTACCGTCGAGCCGGGAACCACAAATACCGCCTTTGTCGATACGGCACGTGTTCTTACCCCTCTGGGCGTCAAAGCGCATTTTGTCAACTCCAACAATACTGCAGTGATTAGCGGAAAAACCGTCAAAATCACAGATGGTTCTAATAATACAGTGGCCACACAAAACACCAACGCCAATGGCGATGTGTTGATACAGCTTGCGCCCGGCTCATATACGATGAAAGCCTTTGATAACGACGTCAATTATCAAACTCAAAACATCCCTATCACCATTACGAGCAGCGCTCTCTTGGATAAAGGCACCATTAATATGGCGCAAAATGTCTTCGCCCTTTCTTTTGACGGTGTCGGCGATTACGTGGATGCAGGCAATGATGCAAGTCTTGGAACGGTTACGTCGGCTATTACTATTGAGACATGGATACTGCGAAAAACCGGAGGAAGCAATAGCCAACACGTCATCAGCAAAGGTGGCGGCTGGGGCAATACCGGATTCAATCTGCACTTTTATTCTACAGGCGGAGAGCCCAACATGCTGCGTTTTGAAGTAAGAGGTAGTGGTGCTCTTATTTGGGATTTTTACAATGTTGTCACTAATATCGGTTATGATCAATGGCACCATTTAGCGGTAGTTTGGGATAAAAACACAATGCCAGCTCCTAAGGTAATTATTGATGGCACACTTGTGTACAATGCCAGCGGGGATTACACAGGCACTATTAACGCAAGCTCATATAATCTATTTATCGGGCGTAACAGCGGGATCAACGGAGGCGATTTTAAAGGTAATCTTGATGAAGTTCGCCTGTGGAATGTCGCTCGCACGCAAGCGGAAATTCAAGCTTCAATGAGCACTCATCTGTCTGGTTCTGAGTCCGGTCTGTTAGCTTATTATAAAACCGACGAAGGTACCGGATCTCTGATCAACGACATTGCCGGAGCTAATAGCCAGGGCGCTTTGATGGGAAATACGTCTTGGTTATCCACGACCTTCCCCCATATCTCAGGCACCATGACAAAAATTTTGGCCGGCATTTTTTATGAATCAGCCTACACGGACACTACGGGCGAAATGAAAAAAGACTTGAGTACGATTCCTATGGAATTTGGCTTAGAATCCAACTTCCCCAATCCGTTTAACCCGACGACGACGTTGCGTTATGCGCTCAAAGAAGATGTGCGCGTCAGTCTGAAGGTATACAATCTTCTTGGTCAGGAAGTGCGTAACCTCGTCAATGAGTATCAGTCAGCCGGGTTCAAAAATGTGCTTTGGGATGGCAAAAACAATCAAGGCAAACAAGTACCGAGCGGTGTCTATATTTACCGACTTGAAGCCGGTAGCTTTAAAATGTCCAAGAAAATGAATCTTATTAAGTAGTCGTATTCTATATTATTATACCAGCCCCATCCGCTTATGCAGATGGGGCTTTTTTTTGTCTGTTTTTTTTGTTATGAATGCAGCAAATGTATTTCAGGAACGCCTTGATACGGCGTTCTTTCATCTAAAGAGTATCATTCGTTTTTGACATCCCAATCGTCGCAACACCACAAAGAAACCCGCGAAGTCGCCCGTGGGGCTTTTATCAACCTCATCGGCAATTTCGGCAAACTATCTCATTTTGCGTTTGATCTGATCGCTACGCGTGTGCTCGGGCAAACTCTTTTCGGTTACTTCAGCACGACATGGCTTTTGATGCACTTATCATTCATCGTGTGTTATTTCGGCGCACACCGGCTGGTGATTGATTTTGTCGTACGCTATAAAGATACCGACGAAGACGAATATTATAAAAGCATCCTTGGCTATATCATCCTGAGTTTAGGGCTCAGCGCTTTCTTAGTACTCAATGTCTATCTTTTCGCCGATCATCTAGCCGCTTATATGGGCAAACCGCCCGTCGCCGACTATATGAAAATCATGGTATGGTGTGCACCGTTTTACTGTCTTACCACCATCCTCATGACCGCCACACGCGGCCTCAAAATCATGAAACTTTGGGTTTTTATTCGCAATGGATTTGAACCGTTGGTGGATCTGATTCTGCTTCTCGTCGTGTTTTTTGTTTTCGGTTCGATAGCCGCACCGTTCTGGGCCAAAATGATCGCATTTACGCTCGGTAGCGGGTTATCGATATATTATTTTAGAAAACATTTTTCGATGCGGCGGATTTTTTCACATCTTCCGGATGGTTCGACTTGGAAACGCATTTTTTCTTTCGGCTTCCCGGTGATGTTTGCCGATTTTATTTCAGTAGTCATCCTTAAAGTCGAAATCATCCCGCTCAGTATTCTCGTGCCGAGCGCACAAGTCGCCGTTTTTCAGGTCATCCTCAATACCGGCAACACCATGCGTAATATACCGCAAGCGATTGACCCTATCATGATGCCGGTCGTGGTCGCCATGCGCCAGCGCAATGATATGCGCGCCCTGGAGGGTATTTTTGCTACGCTGATTCGCTCAAGTCTTTTTTTGGCCTGTGGCTTTTTTGTTCTTACGACGATTTACGGTGATTTTTTACTGCGTATATTTGCTGACGAATTTGCTTATGCCGCCGGCGCATTATCTATCGTATGCTTCGGTATGATGATTCATACCGTTACCAGCAACATTGAACCCGTCCTTGTCATGTCGGGGTATCCTTATTTGAATTTATTTAACAATGTATTTCTTGTTGCTGTGAGCATGACCCTTGATTTTATACTTATACCCACGTACGGGATATTTGGTGCGGCCATCGGCAATCTGACCGGATGTTTGTTAACTGCGGCTTTGCAAATCGCCGAGGTACACCTCATACTCAAAATACATCCTTTTCGTCGGGATCTTCTTCATATCGTATGGATTGGTCTTGGATGTTATATTATTTTTAAAGGCTTGGATTTTCTTTTTCCGGCGTGGACCGATCTTTTGATTTACGATATAATATGTGTTTGTATTTTTACGGCGTTTTATCTTTATGTCGGATGGAAACTGTTTTTACACGATGAGGAACGTATCTTGTTTTCATCCATGATACACAAACCCCAATCCGAATAGTCACCGTGTTTTATAAAAGGAAGTAACCGATGAAAATCACCGCCTTTTTTTTATTTGTTTCATTCTCAGCTTCGCAACTATTCGCGCAAGCTGCGGAATCCAAAACTACTGTGGCCGTACTGCCGCCGGATATTACCAAAATTGTAACTAGCGCCGCGACCGGCTCATCGGAAGTCAACGCCATTGCCGATGCACTGACTCAAAAAATCGTTTCGACGCTCGTTGGGTTAAAACGAATCGCCGTCGTAGAACGCGCGGCAATGGATAAAATTCTTAGCGAACAGGATTTCCAAATGTCGGATCTCGCCGCTGAAAATACACCGGTACGATTGGGGGAACTGATGGGCGCGGATTTTCTGGTTATTTTGCATCTCTATCAGGCACAGACGACCCTCGTCACTCAGACCGAAGAAGAAAAACAAACCTGGGGTGATCGTGGTACGCAGTATAGCGGCCTTCTAGAATATGGCATCCGCCTTGTGCAAGTATCTACGGGCGAAGTAACTACCACCAAAAACCTAAAAGGCGACACGGGATTTCTCGCTTATACGACCACGACCGAAGCACTATCGAACGCACTGAATATGAGCAGCGACAAGCTGAAAGATTGGCTCAAAACATCGTTTCCTGTGCGAGGGAAAATTTTTGAAATTCTAAAAGAGAAAAAAGGCGAGGCCGTGTCCGTAGCGATCACTTGCGGCAGCGCATCCGGTGTACGAAAAAACGATGCCTTTAAAGTCGTCGAATATACAGAAGTCGAATTGGATGGGAAAAAAGTAAAACGCTCCAAGGATATCGGCAAAATCAAAGTCAGCAAAACCGAATCCGACGGTATTTTTTCTACATGCGAAGTCATCAACGGCGGTAAAACCATAACATCAAAAATGAAATCAGGCTCTCAATTAGATGTGATATTAGTCAAAGATTGATCTTATAGATATGTAAAAAATAAAGGACATGATCATGCAACGAAGAACGTTTGTTCTGCTTTTTTTATCGCTTAGTCTTACTTCGCTTTTCGCACAAACCGGCGAAACGATACCCATGGATCCTGCGGTACGCAGCGGCGTATTGTCCAACGGTTTAAGATATTTTATCAAAACCAATGCGCGCCCAGAAAAACGTGTGGAATTGCGTTTGGCGGTCAATACCGGCTCCATCATGGAAGATGACGATCAACTTGGTCTGGCGCATTTTGTAGAACACATGGCTTTCAACGGTACGACACATTTTCAAAAAAATGATTTGATCAGCTATTTGCAGTCGGCCGGCGTCAAATTTGGCGCACATATCAACGCGTATACGTCGTTCGATGAAACCGTGTACATGCTTACACTACCCAGCGACAAACAGGATATTATTCACAACGGATTCCTCATTCTGGAAGACTGGGCGCACGGCATCACATTTGACAGCCTCGAAATCGAAAAGGAGCGTGGCGTTGTGATCGAAGAGTGGCGTACCGGTATCGGCGCTCAGCAGCGCATGCGCGATCAATATTGGCCCAAATTATTTTACGGTTCGCGTTATGCCGAACGTATGCCGATCGGAAAAAAAGAAATTCTCGAAAAATTTTCCCACGCTTCGATCAAACGTTTTTACAAAGATTGGTACCGCCCCGAACTGATGTCCGTCATCGCGGTCGGCGACATCCAACCGGACTCCATCGAATATCTGATTCGCAAGCATTTTTCAAATATTGCTACGTCGGATGCCAAAAAAGTGCGCCCGCGTAATGATTTTCCCGTACCTCCGCATAAAGAAACATGGACTGCCGTTGCGCGTGACAAAGAAGCGCCCAACACAATGGCCCAGATTTTTTACAAACACCCATCCCAAACCGTACGTTCAGTTCAGGATTATCGTACGTCCCTATTGCGTATGCTGTACACCGGGATGCTCAATAAACGTATGGAAGAACTGACTCAGCAAGCCAATCCTCCTTTTGTTTTTGGCGGAGCTTTTTATGGTAATTTTATGCGTGCCACGGATGTGTATGCCGTGTATGCGGGTACGGGCGAAACGGCTCTGGAACGAGGACTCCTCGCCGTACTCATCGAAAATCGTCGTGCACAGCAGCACGGTTTTTCTCGCGATGAAATGGAAGATTATAAAAAAGAAATCCTTTCGAACTATGAATCTTCATACAATAATCGCGACAAAGTGCTTTCTTCATCCCTTGCCGATGAATTCGTAGAATATGCCCTTACCGCAGAAGCCGCACCCGGCATGGCATGGGAATACGAGACCGTTAAACGTCTTCTTCCCACGATCACCGTTGATGAGATTCATGCTTTGGCCGCCCAATGGATTACCACGGAAAATCGTATCGGCGTCGTCACCGCACCCCAAAATGAGACCGTAAAACTTCCCGACGAAGCGCGTTTGCTTGCGCTAATAGACTCTGTAGCAACGATCCAAACAGCACCGTACGTATATAAAACCGTACAGGTACCGCTTTTAGCTACGTTGCCCCGTCCCGGCAAAATCGTCAAAACAAAAACACTCAAAGAAATTGCCGCTGAAGAATGGACGTTATCCAATGGAATGAAAGTGATTTTGAAACCGACCACCTACATGACCGATGAAATCAAATTCAGCGCATACAGCTTTGGCGGATGGTCGCTTGGTGCACCCTCTCAGGATATGTCTGCTATTTACGGCATGGCACCACTGGGTGAAGGAGGCATCGCTGAATTTTCTAAAACCGATTTGGAAAAAATTCTATCCGGCAAAAATGTATCCGTTTCGACAGGCATTCGCATGTTGAGTGAAACCATATCCGGGCAGTCGCTTAAAAAGGATATGGAAACTATGTTCCAACTGATCTATCTCAACTTTACTGCACCGCGATTGGACACTACGGTTTTTTACGCCTTGCTCAGCCGGCAAATGGCCTACATCAAAAACCTGGACAACGATCCCCGCTTTGTGTTTAGCAACGAACTCAATCGCGTTGTCAGCCGAGATCATCCCCGTGATCCCTCGGTTTTGCGGCGTGAACGTTTTTCAGAAATCAATCCACAAACGGCATTGGCGATATACCTTGATCGTTTTGCCGAAGCCGGCGATTTCGTAATGACGATCGTCGGCAGTTTTGAGATCGAGACGATGCGACCTTTTGTCGAACGTTATTTGGCCGGTTTACCTACGACCGGACGTAAAGAGACATTCAAAGATCTCGGAATTCGCAGGCCGGATCGGAATATGGATACCACGATTTATCGCGGTGTAGATCCGCGTGCTCAGGTCAATATGCAGTTTCACGGTGCTTTGAAAAAATACGACGATCTTTTTTTATTGCGCGCTACGGCAATGCTTTTGACCAATAAACTCATCGAAAACCTCCGCGAAGACAAAGGCGGAGTGTATGGCACAAGCGCCAATGCGTACGCCAATAAATATCCGGTATCTAATTACGCCGTGATCATCGGTTTCTCGTGCGCACCGGAGCGATTAGATTCCCTGATCGGTGCAGTGCACGAGGAGATTCGTAAATTAGCCGAAAATGGTCCGGCCGAATCCGATGTAAACAAAATCCGTGAAGCATTGCGCCGTGATCTGGAGCGGAATCAAAAAGAGAACGCTTACTGGTTACGATGGATCGAAAACGCTTATTACGAAAACGCTTCCATCAAAAACATTACTCCCGAAGCACAGGAAAAAATGATCCGTCGTTTATCGGCAAAAGATATTCGCAAAATCGCTCAAAAATATATTCAAAACGGCCACGCACTGATTTTTAAAATGCGGCCGGAGGAAAAAAAGTAACATGCGCCGGACAGACTTTGTCAAGTTATGACATACTCTTGATAAGGCGTCACGATGCGCATATATTGATAAATATAGTAATGTAACACCTGCTTATCGCGTTGCAATCAACATGACGATGAATTCTTCGATGAATTCATATCTGTTTTAATCAGCCCAACCGATAAGCTCACATAGATTCCGCTCATGCTTTCAAAAGTCATCGGCCAGGAGGCCGCTAAAAAACAGATACTCACGGCATTTGCCAACGACCGCATGGCACACGCCTATCTCATTGCCGGCGATGAAGGATTGGGTGCCGAAGAATTGGCACTGGAAGCAACACGCTTTATACTATGCAAACATCCGGATCGCGAACGATGGGAACCGTGCGGAGAATGCGCCAATTGTAAAAAAATGGCGACCCTGCAGCATCCCGATGTGCACTATTATTTTCCGGTGATGCGGGCCACCGAAGAAGATGAACAGCGTCGTTTATTGGAAGAAAAAACGCGAAACCTATACGCCCGGGTTCGCATCGCCAATGGCAGTATTCCTATCGGCGACCCCGAAAATCCGGAAGTCAATTCGATTCGCGGGCTCTCCCGCGCGATCAGTTTGCGTTCGTTTGAAGGCGAACTCAAAATTTTTATTCTGACATTTATCGAAGATATGCACGCGGAAGCAACCAATGCCGTTCTAAAAATCCTTGAGGAACCGCCGGCATCCACGTTATACTTTCTCACCACGACCAATATTCACAGCCTGCTACCGACGATCATATCGCGCTGTCAGATCGTCAAACTGCACCGCCTCACGGATGATCAACTATTAGACGGTATCCGTCGCCACCACGATGTAGCTGAAAACCAGGCCAAATTCATTAGCCGACTGGCCAACGGTAACTATTATCAGGCCAGTGAACTGATCTCCGGAGACTTTCCGCGAAAGCGTGAAGCCATGCTGGAGTTCTTATTGGCAGCGATGTCTAATAAATCAGCATCCATCCAGACGATCATCGAACAGTGGAACGAAGAGGCCGAAAAGGATAAGAGTTTTTATACGGACATTTTAACGATGTTGATAACCTGGTTTCAGGATGTCGTGTATATGCGCGAATTGGGTGAAGACAAGTCACTCATAGATCGCTTTTTGATCAATGAAGATAAAACTGAACGACTTGAAAAATTCATCAAAGCTTTTCCCCGTGTTCGCGTCGAAGAAGCTCTGTCTGAAATCGAAAAAGCGGTTGACCTTATAGGGCGAAATATCTATATTAACCTAATTTTAATGAATTTAGGGTTGAATCTTCGTTCCATCGTCAACCCTTCATCCGGTAAATCCTAAACCAATATGGGAAATAGTCGCCGGTAAAACGGTGATTTATATATTTTATGCAAAATCCTATTCAGGTTGAGTTTAAAGCCAACCGCAAGGAGATCTTTCTCAATAAGAACAATCTGGTCGTCAAAGTCGGCGACCACGTTATCGTGCAATGCGAAAACGGCGTTGATATGGGTAAGGTCGCTCTGACTCACGAACAAATACCCGAAGATCTCACCAAAGACAAAGAATTGCGCCAATTCATCCGGGTTGCTAATCCGGATGAAATCAGCAAATTGGCCGATAACCGCAACGAAGAAGAAAAAACCAAAGCGGTCGTAAAGCAAAAAATCATAAAACACGGCCTTAAAATGAAACTGGTGGATGCGGAATACCAGTTTGATCGTAAAAAAATCGTGTTCTTTTTCACCGCTGAAAAGCGCGTGGATTTCCGTTCTTTAGTCAAAGATTTGGCCGGCGAATTTAAAACCCGCATCGAGTTGCGGCAGATCGGTGTGCGCGATGAAGCCAAACGTGTTGACGGTTACGGTCCGTGCGGTAAACAGCTTTGCTGTTCGGGGCATTTGACCGAATTCCAGCCGATCACCACGGAGTATGCTAAAGATCAGGGCTTACAACTCAATCCTTCCAAGCTGACAGGATTGTGCGGACGACTCAAGTGTTGTTTGGCATACGAACGTGATTTTTATGTTAATACGTTATCTCGATTTCCGGGTGTCGGTTCTCCGATCAAAACCAAAAAAGGCCGCGGTGAGATCAAACATCTTGATATCATCGGCAACAAAGTCCACATCAAACAAGACCATGATAACGAATGGGAAACGCTCACACTGGAAGATGTCGCCGACATTCTCGGCATTGACATGAGTGATATACATGGTTGCGGCAGCGGTTGCGCTTCGGGCGGCGACGGTTGCCAAAGCGGTAAATGCAATACCCACGATCACGTGGAGGAAGGCACGATGCAAAATCCGCTCAAAGATTTTATGGAAAATGATCCTTTTTTTGACCAATACAACTTTCCGCGTCCGAAAATCTGACAGCGGAACTCGATAATCACTTAGGAGATGGATATTCCAATGACTACTAACAATGAATTAGCTCACCTTGGTATTGTTAATACCGGTACAATCCACAAAAATCTTTCGGTCAGCCAATTAGTCGAACTTGCAATCAAACGCGGCGAAGGTCAGCTTGCATCCAACGGTGCACTTGTGACCAATACGACACCGCACACAGGCCGCTCCCCCAAAGACAAATATGTCGTCGAAGAGCCGACCAGCAAAGACAAAATCTGGTGGGAAAACAACAAAAAAGTTTCGCAAGCTCAGTTTGATGTGATGTTTAACCGCATGCGCTCTTATCTGCAAGGTAAAGACGTATTTGTGTTCGACGGCTTTGCCGGCGCCGACACTAAAAATCGTTTGTCCGTGCGCGTGATATCGGAAAAAGCATGGCATTCGCTTTTCGCTAAAACTCTTTTCATTCGCCCTACGGAAGCAGAATTGGCCACGCATCATGCCGATTGGACAGTGATTGATGTTTGCGGTATGCACGCCATACCGGAATTTGACGGTCTCGGCACGAAGACTTTCATCATGCTCAATTTTGAAAAGAAAATCGTCCTCATCGGCGGTACACATTATGCCGGCGAAATCAAAAAATCGATTTTCACGGTAATGAATTATATTCTGCCCGAGCGCGGCATTTTCCCCATGCACTGCTCGGCCAACAGCAACAAAGAAGGCGAAGTGACTTTGTTCTTCGGTTTGTCCGGTACCGGCAAAACCACACTCTCGGCTGATCCGCTCCGCCGTCTTATCGGTGATGATGAGCACGGATGGTCCAACGAAGGCGTCTTCAATTTTGAAGGCGGATGTTATGCCAAGACCATCAAACTCTCCAAAGAAGGCGAACCGCAAATCTGGAATGCTATTCGTTTTGGTTCCGTACTGGAAAATGTCGTTCTCAAACAAGACGGTACGCCGGACTATGACAGCGCCGCGATCGCTGAAAACACGCGCGTCACTTACCCGGTCGAATACATTGATAACTGCATCATTCCGGGTATCGGCGGACATCCTAAAAATATTTGTTTCCTCGTTTGCGATGCATATGGCGTACTTCCTCCGATCAGCAAACTGACACCGGCCCAAGCGATGTATCACTTCTTATCGGGTTATACGGCCAAAGTCGCCGGAACGGAAGCCGGTGTGACAGAACCGACGCCGACCTTCTCTACCTGCTTCGGCGCTCCTTTCTGGCCGCTGCATCCTAATGTATATGCCGAACTCCTGCGTAAAAAACTCAACGAACATAACGCTACCGTATGGCTGGTCAATACCGGCTGGAGCGGTGGCGGATACGGTGTCGGCTCACGTATGAAGCTGAGTTACACACGCGCATTGATCAATGCTGCGCTATCCGGCAAACTCAATAACGTGAAATACAATAACGATCCGGTTTTCGGCGTGGCTGTACCGGAATCATGCCCTGATGTACCGGCTGAAATCCTCGTTCCTAAAAACACGTGGAAAGATAAAGCCGGTTACGATGCCCAAGCCAAAAAATTGGCCGATCTATTCATCAAAAATTTTGAAAAATTTGCCGATAAAGCTTCGGACGACGTTAAAAAAGCTGGTCCGAAAGCGTAATATCGTTTTTTTTGAAATGAGATACATAACACCACGAATATTACCGTTTGCGTAACAAACGTGTAGTATTCGTGGTTGATTATAAATAATCAACAAAGCCGGGAGTACACGGTGGGCATGAAGTTTACACTGCTTGGAACACGCGGTTCGCGTCCGATATTGACGCCGGACCGGGTTCGCTACGGCGGAAACACAACAGCCTTCAAAATCACGATTGACGGTATGCAGCCAATCTATATTGACGGCGGCACAGGCATCTATCGTGAAGGGGTTACGATTTCCGAACAGCACCCTGAAGGATTTCATGCACACTTTTTTATCACGCACACGCACTGGGATCACATTCTCGCATTCCCGCTTTTTGCACCGTTATTTAATAAAAACACCAAAATTTCCATATCCGGCCCGCGCTCTGAAGAATACACCATCGAAGAACTTTTCAAACTTCAGCATGCCAAAGGTTTGATACCGATTCCTTTTTCACTGGTACGCGATAAGATCACTTTCCACGAATTGCATCCCGATCAGACGATCCCGCTTGAAAAAGCCACCGTCAAAACCGTGCAACTCAATCACCAGGGATTGACGCTCGGCTATCGGATCGAACACGGAGGAAAATCGGTTTTGATCATCACCGATCATGCGCCGATCGAAAACAATCATCTCGGCGTTTTGATGAAAGCCTGGAACAAAGAAGACTTCACAAAAACAGAAAAAGAATTCTACGAAAATCTGGTTCGCTTTTGCACCGGAGCCGATATCATGCTGCACGACACGCACTTTACCAAGGAAGGAATTAAAGGTAAAGAAAACTGGGGGCATTCGACACCCGAAATGGCTGTCGATCTCGCAGTCAAGGCCGGCGTGAAAAAGATCATACTCGGGCACCATGCCCCGGAAGATACGGACACTCTTGTAGAGCAAAAAATCACTTCGGCCAATGACTATGTAAAATCCATCGGAAAAGCAGGCGCTATCGAAGTGGTGGCCTTGCGGGAGGGAACGGAAGTATGGGTTTAGAAGTCACGTTTTACGGTACGCGCGGCTCGATCAGCGCGACACACGAAGATTCGCTCAAATACGGAAGCCATACGGCATGCGTGGTTATTTCCAGCGGAGAGCGCAGTGTTATTATTGATGCGGGTTTTGGTATAGGATTTTATTCCGACCATCTTAAAAACAAGATGGGTGAATTTCACCTTTTGATTTCCCACTTTCACTGGGATCACATTCAGGGTCTCAACTATTTCGGCGCTATGCACCACCCCAAAAGTATCAATCATTTTTATTCGCCACAATCGAATGACAAACTCAAAGAAGTGATGGATATCTACTTTGACGGTTCCTACGGCCCTTTCAACGGATGGCAGCAACTCAATTCCAAGCTCGAATTTCATCAGCTTACGCAAGATATTGAGATCAACGGATTTCAGATTTCATGCCGTGCACTCAACCATACCGACCCCTGCTTCGCATACAAAATCAGCGACGGCGGTCACAGTGTAGTGTACGCCAGCGATCACGAAGCCATTGATAATTCCGTCAATCGTGAATTTATTACCTGGGCCAAAGGCGCGGACATGCTCATTCACGACGCGATGTACCTGGATGAAGAATACGCGCAACGTGTCGGTTGGGGGCACAGTACATTTGATATGGCTTGCCGCAATGCGCAGCAGATCGAGTGTAAACATTTATTACTCACGCATCACGAACCGATGCGCACCGACCGTGAACTGGATCGTATCGAACTGCGCCTCAAAGAAAAATACAGCGACTTGCGCCTCACCTGCGCACAACAAGAAGTCGTTTACGTAACCAAATAATTTTTTAGATTCAGACAGTTTGTTTTTCCTACGGAGTTAGCTTTGCCTACCGACACATCGTTTAAACGCATTCTTGTGACGAGTGCGTTACCTTATGCCAATGGTCCCAGTCACATCGGACGCCTTACCGGCGCATATCTCCCGGCTGATATATATGTTCGCTACCAACGCCTCATGCGTCGCGATATCGTTTACATTTGCGGGAGCGACGAACACGGTGTGCCCATCACGATACAAGCGGAAAAAGAAGGGGTTACGCCTCAAGCCCTTGTAGATCGCTATCATGCGATGATTCAGGACGAGTTTTCCCGTATGGGCATCAGCTTCGACCATTACGACCGCACATCCAATCCGGTTCATCACGATACGGCGCAGAAAATTTTTCTCGACTTGCTTGAAAAAAATCTGCTCAAACGCAAACCCGAGATGCAGTGGTATGATGAACAGGCCAAAATGTTCCTCTCGGATCGGTATGTCGAAGGAACCTGCCCTGTATGTCAAAACACGGATGCCCGCGGCGATCAATGTGAAAAATGTGGTACGTATTTGAATCAAATGGATCTGATCCAACCGCGCTCCAAAGTCACCGGCACTACTCCGATCGCCAAAGAGACCACCCATTTTTATTTGCCGATGGGCGAATTTCAATCCGAACTGGAAAAATGGATATCTAGCAAGTCTCACTGGAAAGACAATGTCATCAACTACTGTAAAGGATGGTTTGCACAGAAACTTGGCGACCGTGCCATTACACGCGACATTGATTGGGGTGTACCGGTTCCCAAAAAAGACCGTAAGAACAACGTCATCGAAGGTTCCGATAGAAAAGTAATCTACGTCTGGTTTGAAGCGGTATTGGGTTATATTTCTTCGACCAAAGAATGGGCAAAAAAAGTAGGCCAACCTGAAAAATGGCGTGATTATTGGCAAAAGGACGATACCCAACTCGTGCACTTCATCGGCAAAGATAATATCGTATTTCATGCGATCATGTTCCCTATCATCACGATGGCCTACAATCAAAGTAAGACATCGGGCCGTTTGGTTTTAGTTTCCGATGTACCGGCGTGCGAATTTCTCAATCTGGAAGGTAACAAGCTTTCGACCAGTCGTAATTATGCGGTTTGGGTAAAAGATTATCTTCAAAAGTTTCCTCCGGATCTTTTGCGTTACACGTTGACATCCAATCTTCCGGAAAACAAAGATTCCGATTTTTCATGGAAAGATTTTCAGATTAAAAATAACAGCGAATTAGCAGATATTCTCGGAAACTTCATCAATCGCAGTTTGTCCTTTACGATTCGAAACTACGACAACAAAGTCCCGTCGTGCGGCACGCTTACGACTATGGATGAACAAATGCTTTCCGAAATCCTGGCCGCGCAAACCGAAGTCGGCAAATTTATTGAAGAATTTCGTTTCCGCGATGCGTTAAAACGTTTTATGGATTTGGCACGCGCCGCCAATAAATACTTTAACGATACGGAGCCCTGGAAAAAAATCAAAACCGAACCGGAACGCGGCGCTACGGTTTTGTGGGTGAGCGTACAAGTCGTACGCGCATTAGCCGTGATCATGCATCCTTTCTTGCCATTTACCTCTGAAAAAGTATGGCAAATGCTCGGTTTGTCGGGCCTAGTCAAAGAACAGGATTGGAATACCATCGGCACCTCGCGAATGGACACCGGCCACGTGCTCGGCAAAGTTGAAATTGTTTTCCCTAAAATCGAAGATGGTGTGATACAAAAGGAGATAGATCATTTGAACTCAATGATCGAACAAAAAACGACAGAAAGTGCGCAGTCCAAACCGGTTGAAAAACCGAAATCCGAAAATGAAGCGGTCACTGCAGCGCAAATAAGTATTGATGAATTCGGTAAAGTCGATATGCGTTCCGCCAAGGTGCTGCATGCCGAAAAAATCGAAGGCACAACCAAATTACTCAAACTCCAGCTCGATCTTGGTTTTGAAAAACGTCAGGTTGTGAGCGGTTTGGCGGAGTATTATAAGCCTGAAGAATTGATTGGAAAAGACGTGATCATCGTCGCCAATCTCAAACCGGTGAAAATACGCGGCGTTGAATCCAACGGGATGATCCTGACGGTCAGCGACGGCACCACACTGAAAATACTATCCCCGGAGGCCGTCATGCCCGGCGGACTGCGCGTCAAATAAATCCATGAGCACTCACGCCAAAATACTGGTCGTCGAAGACGACTTCCAAAACAGACAATTAATTCAGATTTATCTGAGCCGGATGAATTTTGACGTGACACTTGCGCCCAATGGTTTTGCTGCGATGGAAAAACTAAAAACGTATAAGCCCGATCTCATCATCAGCGATATTTCGATGCCGTACATGGACGGTTTCGAATTATATAACAACGTAAAAGCCATACCCGATCTTCGCAGCATTCCATTTATTTTTCTCACGGCACATTCCGACGCCGACAAACGTCGCTATGGTAAAGAAATCGGTTCGGATGATTTTTTAACCAAACCGATCGAACAAGAAGATCTGGTCGCCTCTATTCGCGGCAAACTCAAACGCGTAGAAGAGATTCGCTCCAGCACCGAAGCGGAAATGCTGACGCAAATCGATCAACTGAAACGAGAAATCCTTTCGACGATCACACACGAAGTCAATACTCCGCTTTTTATCATCAAGCTTACAGCCAATCTTTTGCTTGATGAAACCATGGAGTTTAAACCCCATGAGCTGCAAGAACTTCTTCTTCGCATCAAAAAAAGCGGTGAACGCCTAGATGCCCTGCTCAAAGATTTCCTGATCACCGTACGCATTGCAGCCGGTGATGCAAAATCTGAATACAAAGAAGCCAAACAAGATTCTGATATCAACTTCATCGTTGAGCATCTCGTACCGCAGTTCAAAAAGCGGGCGGAGATCAAACAACTAAGAATCCAATCTCAGCTAGAACGGCATTTGCCGGGGTTACAACTCCATGTAGATCAAGTTGCCGATGTGGTGGAGCGCTTATTTAGCAATGCCTATAAATTCACTCCGCCCGGCGGAGAAATTCGTATTCGCAGCGGCAAAGACCACGACTATGTACGTTTGGATATCGAAGACACGGGCATAGGCATTCCGGAAGAGCAGTTAGATCGTATTTTTCACAAATTCTATCAAGTCAATCGCGCTGAAATGGAACAACAAGGTGCCGGTCTCGGTCTTGCCATTGCGCGTGATCTTACAGAAATCAACGGTGGGCGTTTGGTAGTAAAAAGCCATGAAGGCATGGGCAGCACATTTAGTCTATTATTCCCGATCCATGTGATATAAGAACATTCGTTTTTTATCGAACCTCTTAAGTACTATTTATTTCTTCCCCGTAATTCTTCTATGCGACTACGATAACACCGACGGCGATGAAGACCTACGCTCTACAGGCAACATCAGTATAAATTTCGCACCCTGATCTTGACAGTTTTCAAACCGTATCCCACCCTCGTGTTTTTCCATGATCCCGTAAGTCATAGACAATCCCAATCCTTTTCCGCGCCCTACATCTTTGGTTGTAAAAAAAGGATCGAATATTTTTTGGCTTATAGCCTCAGGGATGCCCGTGCCATAGTCGCGAATTCCCACATACACATATTTACCGTCGGTGCTTGTTGAAAAGTCCACCCGCGCATCGGTTGCTTGCGATTGTATCGCATTGAGCATGACATGATAAAACGCCTGCTGCAATTCGGACGGATAACACAAAATTTGCGGTGTCTCCCGATAATCCTTTTTGATCTGAACCTTTGGATACTGGATAATTATAGCATCGACCGCACTATCCAGACATTCTTCCACGGATTTAAAATCCTCTTTCGCTTCATCCAGTCGAACAAACTTCTTTAACGTTTTGACGATAACCTGTACCCGCTGTACTCCGTGCCGCGTTGATACAATCGCCGAATGAATATCATCTTCAATTTGAGTCATTTCTAGCGCCTCTTTGTCGTCCAGTGGTCCGGCTTTAGCTTTTTGCGCCAGCTCCGTTAAACGGCGAAGATCTTTTTCCAGCAACGGTAAATTACCGTAAATAAAGGCAATCGGATTATTAATTTCATGCGCCACGCCGGCTGTGAGTTCACCTAGAGCAGAAAGTTTTTCCGCTTGGATAAGCTGCGCTTCGGTAGTGCGTAGGGTTTGTAATGTTTTTTCAAGTTCTTTTTTTTGTTTGATCACGTCTCGGCTTTTACGCACCAAATCTTTGGTGCGATCGCGCACCAGCATTTCCAGCTGGCGCGCTTTTTTCCATAAATGATAGGTTCGCCACCGGTAGGCGCCGGCCGTCACGGCGATAAGCACCAAACACGATATCGCTACAAACCACGTCTCTTTCCAAAACGGGGTCAACACTTCCAAAACCACATCCGGTCCGCGGTATTGTCCGCCGGGTGTGATGGCTTTGCTTTTTAACCTATATATCCCCGGCGATAAACCCGCATATTGTATCACGCCTTGCGAGGAAGACTCCGACCAAGCTTCGTCAAAACCCTCCATAAAAAAACTGTACCGCACATCATTCTCATAACGGTAAGATATCGCCTTGATACGAAACTGGATTTGTTGAACTCCCGGCTCAATACGCAGAATCCCATTGTGTCGTTGGGGTTTACCTTGGACAAGAATCTGATCCACCAGTACTGGAACAGAATTTCCGGACGCAAACGGTTCGCTGAAATCTGTACGCACCAACCCACGACTCGTGCTGATCCAATACACAGAATCGGAACTTTTCATGATCGAGTATGGCGTACTTCCTTTCCGGAAAAATCCGGAATGGCTGTCCCAATGCATCCATGATTCATTTTTTCGGCTCATAACATCAATACCGCCGGCGGTACAAACCCAAAGGGCCGTCGTATCCGGTTCGAAAACAGAGTACACAATATTATTTGAGATACCGTTATCGGTAGTATAAACGCGTACGTTTTGTCCATCCCAGCGTGCAAGCCCCGCGCCTTCGGTACAAAACCACATCATGCCCGACGCATCACGGTAAATCTGACCTACAGATTGAAACGGCATAACACCGGGTAAAGACCATGATTGTACTCGCAGCGAATCCTGATCAGCTGCCAACACATAGGCACCGTGTGATGTACCAACCCATATCGCCCCTTTTTCATCGCGCATAAGAGTATAAACCATCATTTGATCTGTGAATGTCGAAGCATGGATACGTGTTACTCGACCATGTCGATGACGATAAAGCCCAGCGGATGTGCCGATCATTACATCTTGTTCGTCCAGAAACAAAAACGATGCAATACTTTGACCTTCAACCGATATTTCTTTTTGTTTTAGCAACGTTTTCCCGTCAACAACAAAAACTGCTATTTCGCTGTCATTAACTAGAGCCAATCTGTTTTTTCCGAGAGACACACCTTCTTGTATCGGCGTACTACCATACAACGGTAATGGCACTGCAGGATGTTGCGCATTGACATAAAAAAGACCAGCGCTGGTCAGCATATAAATAACTGTCTCTGATACGGCTATGGATTTATAGACTTGAATTCCGGGATTATTATGAGGAATGAAATACGAAAAACGTAAACCGGCGAAACGCGAAAGACCATTGTGAGTGCCAACCCAAATATGCCCCTCATGATCGCTAACTAACGGTATGGTCAGATTATTGGCAAGTCCTTTGGTTTCATCAATAACTTCCATCGAAACGACGCGTGTACCTGAAAACCGAAGTCGTGTTATACCCAAATCGGTAGCCGCCCAAAAATTACCGGTGGGATCAACGATCATTCGGTAAAAACTGCGTTTCGTAAATCCTTTTGGTAAATCTTGTGAAACAAACGAAGGGGAATCCGATTGAGGGTCCGTCAAACTTATACCGCCCCGAAAATGTAAAGCATACAAGTGTGATGAATCACGTAAGAACAAACCCCGTACAATCGGAAAAGGAGTCGGGATATTTTCTAATGCCGTTCCTTTTTGCATCCACACGCCTTGATCCGTTGCTATCCACAATCTATTATCCGGATCACGCAATGTCTGGTAAACCATTTTTCCCTGTAAGCCATCCATCGGCACCAACGAACTCGAATCATCTGTGAAACATGTAAATTTGTATGCTCCGTTTTCCGTACTCAAGATCATGGATTGATCGGCCTCGATATGAATGTGACGAACAGACAACTGCGTTAACCATGCGCGTATCTGCCATCCGCTGCGGGTCTTGTGAAAACGATTGATCCCTGTACGCGTGCCAACCCAAACGTCGCCGGATGAATCCTGAGCAACAGACCATACACGGTGATTGATCAATCCATGGGTTTTGTTAAAATTCTGAAAGGTTTGTCCATCGTAATAACTCAACCCGTCCACGGTGCCAATCCACATCGCATAGTTGCGATCAACAAAAATTTCAAAAATAGTATTACTTGGCAATCCGTCAGACGTGGAATAGTTTTTTATATAATATTGCTGCGCAAAAAGATTGCTTACAAAAACCCACCAAAAGAGGGTATGTCTGATAAAAAAAGGCGGCATAGGATGTGTATAAGAAATGTGATTGCAATTTAATACCAGAGACTATCGAATGACAACAATATTTATTTTTTTTTGTAAACATACTCTATAAATAGAGTACCGTAATCTCCGGTTGATTCGCTAAACCAATTCTCCTATCTTAGGCCGATTTAATAAAAAAAAACGGCGAAACCATTTTGGAAAAATATTTTCTTTTCAGTATTGATCTCGAAGACGTTCGTTTTTGGATGACCGAAGGCAAAAAGTACCGCGAACGCGTCCCGGCCATGACGGAGCGTTATCTGAAATTTTTGGCCCAACATCGCATGACGTGCACTTTTTTCGTCGTGGGCGATGTCGCAGAAGCCTACCCGTCCCTAATCCGCGAAATCTATTCCGCAGGGCATGAAATTGCTTGCCATACGCATCGGCACATACCTCTTGACCAACAAACACCGGAAACATTTCGCGATGACCTGCTTCGCAACATGGACGGACTTCACAAAACGGGCGTGGAGACCCTGAACGGATTTCGCGCACCTATTTTTTCGTTGACCAAAAAAACACAATGGGCTTATGAAATTCTCATCGAGCAGGGTTTTACGTATTCCAGTTCAGTACTGCCTGCGACCAATCCCTTGTACGGTTGGCCGGAATTTGGAGCGGCCTTTCGCCGAATGCATGATCGCATCTGGGAATTGCCGATCACTCTTTTTCCTTCGCGTTTTATTTCCGTCCCATGTGCGGGTGGTTTGTATTTTCGCACATTGCCTTTGTGGATGACGGCGCGCGCCTTTCGTCATCACTGGAATCAATCACGCCCGGTGCTCAGCTATTTTCATCCTTATGATATTGACACCGAGCAGGAGCATTTCATGCATCCGGGCTTAAAAGACAACCGGTTTTATAACTGGGTGATGTATCAAAACCGCGGCACGATGCTTGATAAAATAGATACTATCCTTGCCGACGGGGCAACAATTATTCCTTATCGTGATTATATCAGCCGGCATCTTCAATGACTATAATCGTTCATTGAAAAAGCCGCTCAAAATACGTATGATAGGTTTCCGTTTTTCAGTTTAGCAATATTGGAGTTTGAATGAATACCGAACAGGTTTTAAACGTTATCCAGGAGTCGTTTGACAGTCTTACGCGCAGCGGGTTGATCGCTTCGCAAGTACAGGTAACACCGGATCTTGTAATTCTCGGCAATGGATCACCACTGGATTCGATGGCTTTTGTTACATTGTTTACCGATTTGGAAGAACGCATCGCGACGGCTTCCGGCAAAGACATCTTTCTTGTGTTAGATGAAATCGAAGGTTTTAATATTAATAACCCGTTTCTGTCAGCCGAAACCATAGCCGGCTACATCGTCGGCTTGATTCAAAAAGGATAACATCATGGCTACGCCGGTTATGATCATCACCGGTACCAGCAAAGGTATCGGCAAAGGATTAGCAGAATATTTTCTAAATAAAGGATACCGTGTTTTCGGATGCAGCCGAAGCGAGGCGACGATCACACATGCCGCTTATCATCACACAGCTTTGGATGTGAGTAATGAATCCGCCGTACGGCTATGGATTCGCACGGTGAAAAAAGAAGGCGGTCGTATTGATGTTTTGGTTTGCAATGCCGGTTTGGTCGAATCGGCGCTCCAGATGACGGTCACGCCCGGCGATGTACTCGAAGCCTATCTCAAGACCAATGTGGCCGGCACGTACTACGTATGCCGTGAGACAGCCAAGACCATGTTGCTGCAGAAACAAGGTCGTATCATCACGATTTCCTCTATCATGACGCGCCTTCATGCGCCCGGTACATCCGTATATTCGGCCACCAAAAGTGCAATCGAACAAATGACCAAAGTACTTGCCCGTGAAATGGCACCGCTCGGAATTACTTGCAACGTCGTCGCGCCTTCGATGTCGCCGACGGATGCGGCTAAATCGTTTGGCCCGGAATGGGAAAAAAATATGTTAGCCCAGCAGAC
Organism: bacterium; assembly: GCA_013360215.1. Classification (NCBI taxonomy): domain Bacteria; species bacterium. The sequence continues at coordinate 94,827 of JABWCP010000005.1, forward strand.
CATACAGCGTCCTATCACCACAGACGAAATCGCCAATGTGATCTCATTTTATGCCGCGCCCGAAAGCGCCTGCATCACAGGCCAAGTCACTTATATGGGTCTTGTGGACTGACCTTGGACGAAAGCGCGAATACGGCATGGAAGGCATTTACGAATATATATTAGACGGTTTTAAAATCACGGAAGTCGTGACGGATCCGCTGTGGAAAGAAAATTGTTATCTTATCACAAGTGCATCCGGCGAACAAGCGTTGATTGATCCCGGTTATGATGCCGATCGTTTAGCGGATCTGATTTCCCAAAACGGGGACCGCGGACTGACTTGGGTTTTGCTGACCCACGCCCATCATGATCATGTGGGCGCTGTAACTCCGATTTGTCGTATGTTTTCCATTCCGGCCTATTTGCATAAAGATGACCATAAATTAATACGGCATGCACCGATGTATGCGATTCGTTTCGGCCGTCAACCCATTCCGATGCCGCAGCCGGTCAATTTTTTTGAGACGCCGCACGTATTTGAACTGGGTGCCCTCGCCCTACGCGCACTGCATGTGCCGGGCCACACCAAAGGCGGCGCGGCGTTCGTATTGGGTGACGCCCTTTTTACGGGCGATACACTAATGCACAAACATGTCGGGAGAGCGGATTTACCGGGCAGCGACATGACTATGCTGAAACAGTCCGTGGATAAACTGCTGTCCGAACATCACGATACGGCACGTATTTTTGCAGGTCACGGAAAACCATGGACCATCGGTGAAGCGCGCGAATGGTGGGCATCGGCAAAAAATGAACCCGGCGTACATGATCATTTTGATACATTTGCTTAACGTAACACGATAAAATATTCATGGGTATAGGCATTACCGGCGTAGGAAAATATATTCCTTCCAAAGAAATCACCAATGAGCAGGTCGAAGCGTGGACCGGAGTATCGGCCGCCGATATTATTTCTAAAATCGGCGTTACCAAACGATTTGTCGTCGAAGCGCACGAAACCGCATCGGGCATGTCCGTCGAAGCGGCCCGACAAGCCATGGTTATGGCGGGTATCACTGCCGATCAAATCGGCCTGATTATTTGTGCGACCTTCACCGGAGATTATCTGTGTCCGGCGATGGCATGCCGCGTGCAAGAGCAACTCGGCGCTAAAAATGCGGGCGCTTACGATGTTATGGCCAATTGCACCGGCTTCCAAATCGGCTTGGCCAATGCGGCCGATCGCATGACCCTGGATTCTTCGATAGCCTATGCTCTCGTGATCGGTACTGCGCTGCAATCCCGTTTTATCAACTGGAAAGACCCCAATTCGGCTATTTATTTTAGTGACGGCGCCGGTGCAGCAATACTTGCGCGTGTACCGGAAGGATATGGTGTACTCGCCTCGGATATTATGGCCAACGGCAAAGTGTACGACGCCGTGCGCGTTCGCGGCGGCGGATCAAGCTACCCACTGCGAACGGAGAATGTAAACGATGTACTTCCGTATTTCGAATTAAACGGCCTGGAAGTATGGAAACAGGTGGTGCAATTTCAACCCCGCGTCATCATGCGTGTGCTTGAAAAAATTTCCAAAAAAACCGATGCCGTCGATTTTTTTATTTTTCATCAGGCTAATCTTCGGTTAATCGAATTTCTCATGGCCAAGATGAAGCATCCCATGCATAAAACGCAGACCAATGTGGAAACCATAGGCAATACCGGCGAAGCCTCGATGGCTATCGCGCTTTGCGATGCCGTACTTGCCGGCAAATTGCAACGCGATCAATTGGTCGTGATTTCCGGCGTCGGTGCCGGATTTATTTTCGGCGCGACAGTTCTGCGCTGGTACTAATAAAAAACGTGCGCTCTGATTTATTTTGATTAACTTACCCTTAAAAAAACATGCCCGACTACACACAGATACAAATCGGCGACAGCGCTGAAATTCGCCACACGATCACGGCAAGCGACATTGAAAAATTTGTCGCTCTGACCGGCGATGATAACAAAATGCATGTGGATGAAAACTTCGCCGGCCGCACCTCATTTAAAAAACCGGTCGTACACGGCATGCTCGGAGCATCCTTTATTTCAACAGTAATAGGCACCAAACTTCCGGGTGACGGTGCATTGTGGTTTTCTCAAAGTTTGGAATTTCTACTGCCGGTCCGTATCGGAGACGAGATCACCGTTCGCGCTGAAGTCCTGCGTAAAATAGATGCCGAACAAATCATCGAATTGCAAACGGATATCATCAATCAGCACAAACAAAAAGTCACCACCGGGAAAGCCAAAGTCAAAGTGATCGCTCAGGAAAAACCTTCCGTAGTTGAAGAAACAACCGTGAGAAAGAAAGTGGCGCTGATCATCGGGGCTACCGGAGGTATCGGTCAAGCCACATGTCGTATGCTTGCAAAACAAGGTTTTGATGTCGCTGTACATTATTTTTCCAACGAAAAAAGAGCTTTCGATCTTGTGGCTTCTGTTAAAAACGAAGGTCGCGCAGCACATGCATTTAAAGCAGATATTTTCAAACCGGAAGATATTCAACATTTGGCCGAAGATGTAACACGGAAACTCGGGACCGTAACGGTTTTGGTCAATGCGGCTACGGTGAAAATACCGGCCATCAAGTGGGCGTCGGTCGCATGGGATGATATCACCCAACAGTGGGACATCAATGTGCGGGCATCATTTTACCTCTGCAAAGGCATCATCCCGCTGATGGAAAAGCAAAAGTACGGCAAGATCATTTTGCTAACTACGATGTACACGGAAAGTACACCGCCGGCTGAACTCATGGGTTATGTTACTGCCAAATATGCGCTCAACGGATTTGCCAAAGCGTTGGCGGTAGAAATGGCGCCAAAAAATATTACAGTAAATCTCGTTTCGCCCGGCATGACCGATACGGAACTGGTAGCCGACGTACCTGAAAAAGTAAAACTATTGAACGCCATGAAAGCACCGATGAAACGGCTTGCCCAATCCGAAGACGTCGCCGGCGCTATCGCTTACCTGGCGTCCGATGCGGCAGATTATATCACCGGAGAGACGATCCGCGTCAATGGCGGTCAAACGATGTTATGATGATCCCCGAACGCCTTACAGACATCACGCTTCCCGATACGCTTTCGGAAACCATTGCTCTGGTAAATCATCTCGACCATTTAGAAAAAAAACCGGAGCAATCCGTACGCATTCATATTTTGCGTAATTTTACGATCGAAGGCATTGAACCTTTTCTCAAGTTTTATCACTACCAATCCGGCATACGCCCTGAAATCAGTTTCGGGAATTACGACAATGTCCGGCAGGAATTGTTAGATAAAAATTCCTCGTTGTATCAGCGCCATCCGGACATCGTCGTGCTCGGTCTCGTACTTGAGACTTTGGATACCAACCTGCGTACATTCGGATGGACTGCAGACCGCGTCATATCGGAAATCGAATCGTTGCTGGATACGGCTTTACAAAACACACAAGCATTGCTTGCCGTTAACACATTCGTGCCGCCTTGGGATTCCGAATGGGGCATGTACCGATCACCGGACGCCGCGGAACGTTTTGAAGAAGTACAACGAATAAACCGAAAGATCCGTGAACGCGTGCGTCGCGATCCGATGCGGCTCTATCTGATGGACTGGGAGCGCTATCTTATTCGCCTGGGTGAAGAAGCGGCTATGGATTATCGTTTTTGGTACACGTCCAAGGCACCTTTTAAAAAAGATTTTATGTCTGCGTATGCCTTCGATATCGCCAAACTCAGCCGCGGATTAAAAGGTAAAACCAAAAAATGCCTCGTTCTTGATTGCGACAACACCCTTTGGGGTGGGATTATCGGCGAAGACGGCGTGTCGGGTATTAAACTGGACCGCGACAGTTTTCCCGGACGCGTGTATCGCGACTTCCAGCTTAATGCGCTCGCTTTGTATGAGCGTGGTATTCTTCTTACGCTCTGCAGTAAAAACAACGAGGCCGACGTGTGGGAAGTTTTTGATCATCATCCGGATATGGCGCTTCGGCGCGAACATATCGCGGCTTGGCGTATCAACTGGACCGATAAAGCAACGAATATTCGTTCCCTCGCGGAGGAACTGAATATCGGTCTCGACAGTTTTGTTTTTGTAGATGACAGCCCCGCCGAATGCGAGCTTGTCCGAACGATGATCCCGGATGTCACCGTGCTTCAGGTTCCTCAAAAATTATACACCTATCCGCCATTTGTGATACGATCCGGTTTTTTTGATGCGTTGCAGGTAAGCTCAGAAGACAAAAATCGCACGCGCATGATGCACGAAGAATCCATGCGACGCGTCGAAGAAGCACGCTATACTTCCATTGATGATTATTTAGCCTCCCTTCAATTGTACGCTACCATCCACGAAGCCACAACCGATGAGATACCGCGCGTGGCGCAGCTGACGCAAAAGACCAATCAATTCAATGTTACCACACGGCGTTATTCCGAAGCACAAATCACGGCTTTTGCTGAAAACCCGGATGCTTCGGTATGGACTATGCGTGCCGGCGATAAATTCGGTGATTTCGGTTTGACGGCGGTTATCATCGTGACGCGTAACGGCGATACGGCCGAGATGGACTCTTTTTTACTCAGTTGCCGCATACTCGGACGCAAACTGGAAACGGCATTTGTTCGGCACGTCATGGCGGCACTCACACCGCGCTGGAGTATACGCACATGGCAAGCGTACTACATACCGACTAAAAAGAATGGTCAAACTGAAAAATTTTGGGACAGTTTCGGCTTCCGACCGACGCCACAAGCGGATCGAAGTGTGAAATATACGATAGACGCGTCGGCACTGGATACGACACCCATTCCGTTTATTTCTTACAGGAGTTAATATGGCTAAGACGACCCATGACATAAAAAAAGTTATGGCGCGGATTTTTGAAGTAGACCCCTCATCGCTGCACGACACTATACGTCAGGATGAAGTTGAAAACTGGGACAGTTTACGGCACATGAACCTCATACTCGGTCTCGAAGAAGAATTTGGCGTAGAATTTACCCCCGAACAAAGCGTCGAGATACTGAGTTTGCCGCTCATCAAAGTTACACTACAAGAACTGGGAGTTACTTTTTCGTAATCGTATGCAGTCCATTCAAACCATACTCCGACGACTCACAGAAGCACCCGACAAGGAAGCGCTGTACTGGAACGATCGTTTTTTTTCTTATGCGGAATTAAACACCGCTATAGCCGCGTGGGAACCTGTTTTGAAAGACAACGGGGTCGGCCGCGGCACTGTTTGTGCTTTTTTAGGTGATTATTCACCGCAGACGGCGGCACTCATTTTTGCGTTGATGAAAGTCAAAGCTGTGATGGTTCCTTTTACATATGCGATCCAACGCGAAATCGAAGAATTCAAAAACATTGCCGGTGTCGAATGTATGTTCCGTTTTGCTCCGGACGACACATGGACCTTTGAAAGGTACAATGCCGTTCCGCGGAACGCGTTGATTGAGGATTTTATGCAGCGCGACGTACCGGGGCTGATCGTATTTTCAAGCGGATCAACCGGCAAACCTAAGGGTATTTTGCAGGATTGCGAACGTGTCATGCATAAATTTGTCGAAAAAAGACCGGGATGGCGTACACTTCTTTTTTTGATGATGGATCACTTTGGGGGATTTAACACATTTTTATCATCGTTTGCTTACGGAGGTACGGCCGTTTGTCTTCCGGATCGCAATCCTGATACCGTGTGCCGCATCATACAAACTTCACGTGCGACACTCTTGCCCACGACACCGACATTTATCAACCTTCTTTTGGCATCACGCGTGTACGGGCAATACGATCTGTCTTCGGTCAAAATGATTACCTATGGTACGGAAGTCATGAATGCCGCAACTCTTTCGAAAGTCCGCGATATTTTTCCTAATGCGCAGATCAAACAAACTTACGGTCTTTCCGAACTCGGCGTGTTGCGCTCGCAATCTGAAAGTGATGATTCCGTGTGGGTCAAAATCGGAGGTGCCGGTTTTGAAGTAAAAATCGTCGATAATATTTTGTGGATTCGGTCCGAAGCCAATATGGTCGGCTACCTCAATGCGCCCAGCCCTTTTGACAACGAAGGATGGATGTGTACCGGCGATCAAGTTGAGGTGCGCGGTGAATACATGCGTATCCTCGGTCGCAAATCGGAAATGATCAATGTCGGCGGTCAAAAAGTTTTCCCCGTCGAAGTCGAGAACGTTTTAATGGAAGCCGGTAATGTACGCGAAGTCAGCGTTTTCGCGAAACCCCATCCGATCATGGGTCACGTCGTGCACGCCAAAATCACCCTGCATGAACCGGAAGACACACTTCTTGCTACGGAACGTCTTCGCAAATTTTGTCTCGAGCGTATGGCAAAATACAAAGTACCGGTTAAATTTGTTTTTGTAGATAACAACGAACAACATAACGCGCGATTCAAAAAAATACGCCGCGATTCGGAGTCTTCCTAGTGAGTTCATTCTTCCTGCGCCCGTCTTTGTTGAGCGATGAAACGGCCATTTATAATCTTTATAACCGGGTTGCCGCTATACGCGGAGGACTTGCTCGTGAAACGCATGAAGTCACTTCCGATTATGTTCACCATTTTCTATCACGAAGCATCGCAACCGGTTTATCCATCATCGCAATCAATGAGAACGAATGCCTTGGTGAAATACACGCCTACAGACCGGGCATTAAAGTATTTGATCATGTTTTGAGTGAACTCACGATCGCCGTTGACCCGAAGGCACAAGGTCTGGGTATCGGAAAACAACTCTTTACGACTTTTTTAGACACCGTCCGCACAACCATGCCGAACATATTGCGCGTAGAACTCATTGCACGCGAGAGTAATTCTAAAGCCATACGCATGTACGAAAAACTCGGATTCGTGACCGAGGGTCGTTTTGAAAATCGTATTCGCAGTGTGGATGGTGGTTTGGAAGCGGATATACCGATGGCTTGGATGAATCCTAACTACAAAGGTTGACCGTTCGTGAAAAAAGTAAAACTATGGAACGCTTTAATTTTTTTTAAACCAACCGCTGTCCTCTTTTTTTCCATTTTACTTTCTGCTTGTACACCACCGCCACCGATAGGCCCTTTGCCCGGCAAAACTCCGGATTCATTTCGTATCGCTTTCGGTTCTTGCAATAAAACATTTCTTCCCCAGCCGCTATGGAATCCGATCAGGACTGCCCAACCCGATCTTTGGATGTGGCTCGGTGACATCGTTTACGGTGATCGCGGCGGAATTGACACCATACGATGGATGTACAATTTTCAAAAAAAACATCCGGACTACGCCGCGTTACGACAAACCGTACCGGTGATCGGAATTTGGGACGATCACGATTACGGTGTCAATGACGGCGGCAGCGAATATGAACACAAAAAAGAAACCCAACGTCTATTGATGGATTTTTTGGATGAACCCGCTGAAAGCCCTCGGCGCTTGCAAGAAGGTATTTATACGTCGTATCGCTACGACAAGCTCAATACCCGCATAAAGCTCATACTTCTTGATGAACGTTCATTCCGTGAAGAGCCGCGTGCCAACAAGGATATACTCGGCGATAAACAATGGCAATGGTTGTACGGCGAGCTCTTCGGAGATACGACGGATATCACATTGATCGCTTCTTCCAGTCAAATTATCCCCAACGATAATTACGCGTTCAATGAAGTGTGGCAAGATTATCCGGCTTCAAGGGACAAAATTTTATCCTGGCTCAAAACGGTGCCGGGCACCGTATTCATTGTGAGCGGTGACCGACACTATGCCGAAATATCTCAAATCGAAAACGGCCGAAATAATGGCCGATCGACATTGACGGAGCTTACGTCCAGCGGATTGACACATACCAAAAATTATACGCTTTATAGTTTACTGCCGATCGAACCTAATTCACACCGCGTCGGTGATTTTTACGGCGGACTGAATTTTGGCGTGATTGACATTGATGCCGTACAACGTAAAGTTTTCGGTTACGTGTGCGATCACGAATCCATGATACGTTTACAACTGGTTATCGATTACTAAAAACACTTCCGCAGGTTCCATGTTACGACCTAAATTACTGGATACGCTGAAAGACTATAATCGCGAACGCTTTATTGCGGATCTGAGCGCAGGCACTATAGTCGGCGTGGTAGCTTTACCGCTCGCCATAGCTTTTGCTATCGCATCGGGCGTTTCACCGGAACGCGGTTTATACACAGCGATCATCGCCGGTTTTTTGATTTCATTTTTAAGCGGCAGCAAAGTTCAGATCGGCGGCCCGACCGGGGCTTTCGTCGTGATCGTATATGGTATTGTAGAAAAATACGGCATTGACGGATTGATCATCGCCACGATCATGGCCGGGGTGATATTGATTCTAATGGGGCTTGCTAAATTTGGCGGCCTTATCAAATATATTCCGCATCCGATCATCACCGGTTTTACATCCGGTATCGCCGTTATCATCTTCTCAACACAAATTCGAGATTTTTTCGGCTTAACAATAGACAAAGTACCCGGTGATTTTGTAGAGAAATGGGCATCGTATATTGAACATGGATCCTCCATCAATTTTTATGCGTTTGGTATCGGCATCGCTACCCTATTAATTATCGTTTTTTGGTCACGCTTTTCACAAAAAATCCCGGGCTCATTGGCGGCTTTGATCATTTCGACGTGTGTCGTTTATTTTTTTCAATTGCCCGTAGATACGATTCATACCCGCTTTGGTGAAATTCCGTCTTCATTACCTGCGCCTATTTTCCCCAATATTCAATGGTCTACGATCACAGCCCTCATTATGCCAGCGACGACGATCGCTTTACTGGGCGCGATCGAATCATTGCTCTGTGCTGTTGTTGCCGACGGTATGATCGGTGACCGACATCGCTCCAATATGGAACTCATCGCGCAAGGCCTCGCCAATATAGTTACACCTTTTTTCGGAGGCATCCCTGCGACGGGCGCCATCGCACGTACGGCGACCAATATCCGCAACGGAGGCCGGACACCGATCGCCGGTATTATCCACGCGCTGATCTTACTGATGATCTTGTTGATTTTTGGGAAATGGGCAGCTCTTATTCCTTTGCCTTGTCTGGCAGCCATCCTGATTTACGTTGCGTATAATATGAGTGAACATACAGCGTTTATGGCTATTATTCGCGGCCCTCGAACGGATGTGATCGTTTTGCTTACTACGTTTGCGCTGACCGTATTGGTTGATCTTACCGTGGCCATCGAAATCGGGATGATCCTCGCCGCATTTTTATTTATGAAGCAGATGGCCGACGTTACACGTATTCAGGTGATCAAGTCTGATTTGGATGATCATGACGAGCCCCCCGACACACAAGCTGTCAAGGACAAACGCATACCCCAGGGTGTGCAGGTTTTTGAAATCAACGGTCCGTTCTTTTTCGGCTCGGTTTATAAATTTCAGGAACACTTTGATTTTGCCAGACGGCACACGCGCGTATTGATTCTTCGCATGCGTGCCGTGCCCTATGTTGACGCGGGAGGGCTTCACGCGTTACGTGAAATGATGAATCATTGCCGAAAAGATAAAGTTTATTTCTTGATCGCCGAGATACATACGCAACCGCTCATCGCCGTCGAGCAATCCGGCCTGATGCAAACCATGGGCGAAGATTATTATTTCGGCAATCTTGACGAAGCCCTGGCGGCAGCCGGCGAATTGATAAAAGCACAACCGGCTGAAAACACGGAATCTTTGCATCGTTATATGCATGAAATCCGTGAAGGCCAAAAGTAAAAACAATTAGATTTTGGCCCGTAAAACGACGAATTTGATCCTAACCACAATAAAAATCTATCCCAAAGGAGGCCGATATTATAAATGATCCTCCTATACAGAGGAGTATTGTATTTGATTTTTAAATTTCATAAAAACTTACAGTCTTTCTCACCTTCATTAATTTGATCTCCCCGACAATCAATGTGGTAAAATAAGGTCTGACTATAGAACACAACAATTAATGTTTTTTCAATTGTTCAAATTATGAGGGAAAAATATGACAATCGAAGATGCTCTAATAATACTCGAAATTAATGAACCACACCCCAATCTTAATCAGATCAAGTCCGCTTATCGTGTTCTTGCTAGAAAATATCATCCGGATAAAACCGGAACAAAAGATGCATCAAAATTCATCTTAATCAATGCAGCATATGAGCTACTGAAAGATCACTTTGCTTTTGGATATTCTTCCTATGAACACGAAAAATGTGACGCAGAATTTGAAACAGAAAGTGATATATCTGCGCGATTGCGCGAAATTGAGAAAGCTTTTGAATTATTGCAACGAAGTTATGAAGAGTATCACAATGCGGTCTTTGCAAATATAGAGAATCAAATAATTGAAGTGCTTAATAGCTACACAACCAATTCTCAACTTAAGAATCATTTTCCTAGTTATTTTTCTGACGTTACAACGAATGGGTTACAAAATATCGTTGTTTGGTTTAATGAGAATTTTGCAAGCATGGCAAAGTCTTATGACACTTGGATTAACGGATATTTGAAATCTGTATACGAGCAGCTTCAGGCTCAAGAGACTGCGCTATGGCGAAAATCACCCTTTTTAAGAAAAACTATTAAAATTAGTTTTTTTGTTAGTTTGATTAGCGTTCCAATTGGAATCTATTTAAATAACAATCTACTACTTTTGTTGTTTCCAATTTACTTTGGAATACCCGCCGGCATAATTAAGTATTTCCGTTCAGTCAGATCGAGCTTTAGTATAGAGGAAAGAGTTATTAGATTAGATCATAATAAATTCAGGCTCTCTCCAGAACAAGCACAACTTTATGTAGGTGAAGAGGTATCTCAAAAAGAAACTTCTCAACTTGGAGCTGTAAGCGGTGCAGCTCTTGGATTGGCTGTTGGCGGACCGATTGGAGCTGTCATCGGAGGCGCGCTGGGAGGCCTTTTCGGTAGCATGTTTGGTGAGTCACTTGATGAACTTAAAAACAAAGTATATTCTCAGGCAAACATCAGACTTGTTGAGATCAATTCATTTATTTTAGAAAGATTGAACAATGAGATACCAAAAATTTATTCCGAATTAATAAATTCAGTAAAGGAAAACTACTCAAAGAATAAAAAAAACGCCGTTAATCTTTTGTTGACATACAATACTACTTATAATAAGACGCATGCCTATAAAATCGAAAAAGACCACCCAATGATAAATATTGACTTTACGGACATGATATATGTAGTCTTACTTGCCTGTTTTTTCTTATCATTCACAGTATATATTTCTGAGAAGAATAGTTTACGCAAGCTATCATTAACAGCACCATCAACCGTTGATGTTAGAAATAATCTCCAAAATGAAGTAATGAGTTTCATTTCTACCCATCTTAATTTTGAAGCCAAACAAGAAATTGAATCATATATAAATGATTACGAAGAGGTTGTTGATTATTATTCAACATCAAAAGTGACAAAAAATCAAATCAAGCAACTCAAACTGGCATTTTACAAAAAATGGCCGATGGTTTCATACAACCTTGATCGCAAAACGTTTCGAATTAATGAAGAAGGTGGTCAAATTCGAATATTCTTCAATTATCATTTTATTGTTGGAAATGACATTGAAAAAAGGGAGGGGGTAGCCGAAAATGAAATGGAAATTTATTTCAAGAATGGAGTAATAAAAATCATAGCCGAAGAACAAAAAATATTACACACTGAGAACAAAACTACAAAGAACGAAAAGTACATTGAACCTATCGATAATTACTCAATTAACTTTCGAGATCCAAAAGAGGTAATACGAGCATTTTATCTCTTTGTTGAAAAAAAGAAACCAGGTGAAGCTGTTTTGCTTTATGCTGAGGCTAAGAAAGAAAAAGTAAATAAAAAACTTATTGATGCTGTATCTACAGACACAGAATACTACAAAATAGAATCAATGATTGTTAACTACGAAAACGATGTTGAATGTGAAGTTAGCGTTTATCTTTTTCATAAAAAACATAACGCTCAAGAAGAGTACTGGGCTATTAATGTCAAATTAATTAAAGAATCTGATTTATGGAAAATTTGGAGCACTCCGGGAAAACAAATTTATTGACTTGCAAACTATTATTCGGACGAGAGAGTGCAAGCAACTCGCCTCGCATCATAGAAGTTCATAGTTCATATAAAACTAAACATCATGGATGATGATTTTTCAATAAATTAGTAGTCATTTAAAAATTAAGGAAATGCCTATGACGTCTAAATTTACACTCTTTGCGTTGGTAATGGTCGTTTTTGCGCAAATGACTCATGCACAGGATACAACATGGCAGCGTGGCGGTGCAGCCAGTATCAACTTTAGTCAGGTACAGCTCAAGGATTGGGGCGGCGGCGGCGATAACTCGCTTGCGCTGAATTCACTTTTGAGCTTGTTTGCTAATTATCACTTTGAAAAAACGCGCTGGGAAAATTCTTTGGAACTGGGTTACGGTATCGTCAAACAGGGCGATGCCGGTACACGTAAAGCGGATGATAAGATCATTTATGTGTCCAAATACAATCGCGATTTCGTTGGCCCGTGGAAATATTCGGCATTATTGGATTTTCGTACACAATTTGCCAACGGCTATGATTACAGCGTACCCGATTCGTTACGTAAACCTATTTCCAAATTTATGTCGCCGGCAGCGCTCACCATCGCACTCGGTGCGGACTATCGTCCCAACGATAAGTTTTCAGCACTTATATCTCCCGTGACGGGCAAGGCAACTTTCGTTCTCGACAAGCGCCTGTCTGACCTTGGATCGTTTGGCGTAAAAAAGGGTGACAAAGTTTATACTGAATTCGGTTGGTTTATCAACAGTGTTTACAAAACGCCCCTGATGACCGGCATTGATTTTACATCCAAAATAAACATGTTCTCAAGTTACAAAAAAATCAAAGAAGTTGATGTCAACTGGGAAAACCTGATTCTGATGAAGGTGAATGAATATGTCAGCGCCAATTTGACGGCACAATTTGTTTACGATAAGGATGTTTCCAACAAATGGCAGATCAAAGAAGTTTTTGGCGCCGGACTACTGTACAAATTTTAACCGCTCGGCCAACATAACGAGGAGAATATCGTATGGGTATGATGCAGGAATTTAAGCAATTTGCTTCGCGCGGCAATGTTGTCGATCTTGCCGTAGGTATCATCATCGGCGGTGCTTTCGGAAAAATCGTTTCATCGGCCGTGAGCGATCTGCTAATGCCTCCGCTCGGATGGATGATCGGCGGGCTCAGTTTTACGGATTTGAAATTTACGTTCAAAACGGAGTTGCTTGATGTAAAACCGGTTACCATCAATTACGGAAATTTTTTGCAAACGTGTGTGGATTTTTTGATCGTGGCTTTTGCCGTGTTTCTTCTGATCAAAGCGATGAACCGCTTTCATCAGAAACAGGAAACAGCACCGGCTGCACCTCCGGCACCAAGCAAACAAGAATTGCTGCTCGAAGAAATCAGAGACTTACTCAAAAAGAAATAAAAAACTTGGACTCATTGTATGGGAGCGGATTCGTGCCGCTCCTCATATTTTAAAACGCTTTCGCAAAACTATGGAAATCCGAGAACTAACCGTTGACGATATCGCACAAGCGGCGCGTATCTCTGTCGAGTCGTTTGACGACTACAATATCGTTATGAGCAAAATGGGAGAAATTTATCTTCGGACTGTTTTTTTTCCCGCTATAGTTCAACGCCAAGATACGGGTGCGATGGGCGCATTCCAAGACGGGAAAATGCTCGGCTATTACTGTTATATGCTCGATTTCCATCGTTTTCATGCCGATCTGCAAAATAAGAACTTTTTTCGAAACGTCCGTTTTACGCTTTCAGCTATGATGCGCGGACGGTTGAGCATAAAAGATCTCTATAACGTATTTCGTGCCGGAGCATGGATTCGGCGTGAAACAGCCCATATACCCGTGCAAGTCGGGCCGGTTGCGGTAGCGCGGGACATCAAAGGCACTCCGACCGGAGGTATGGTGACTTTTACGGTTGTGCGCGCCGTATTAAAAAAGTTGCAACAACAAGGGATCAAAGCGTGTTGGAGTACCGTGGATTTACGCAATCCTTCCCAGCATGTATCTACCGCCGTCGGATTTCACGAAAAATCACGTATCAAGTTATGGGGTATCGAAGAAGCGCTGCACGTAAAGGAATTTTAATTTCAATGCGATTGTAGCCAATACATCGCACTGATGCTTTTTTCAAACATACCGTATTCTACGATATCTTGTTTTTCTAAATATGAAGCAATGGCCAAATGCAACAAATGCTGTTCATTAACAATGACGGCAAACGATTTCACACCGCATTGAGCCATCGCCGGAAGCCAAAACTGAAAGCTCCATTTCAGATCTTCTTTATTAATATTTTCAATACTGTTCAGATTCCAAATACACCGGGACAAGCTTTCCTTACGTACAAGAAACAATACCTGACGTAAAATCTGTTTATACGTTTCACCGGTTACAAGGTTTTTCCATTCTAACATGGCGGCATTAGCCTCTTCGTCTCTGTGAATAAGCGCCCAAGGCGAATTGATGAATAATGCCGACGGCCCGGCGGATGAATTTAATCGCAGTTGGTTTGTCATTGTATTAATATGGATCAAACCTCTCGGCGAAACAACCTACATCATTGTGTGGGTACACATAAATACGTTTTATGAATCTGTAGGTGAAAATTTGATTTCTAAACCAAATTACCATAGTTTTTTATGTTATTCTTATGTGCGCTGTAAACACACAACATGAAAAACCACAAAGACAAATATATCCATCACACACCGGTAACCGATGCGCTTTTCGCATTACTGACCGCTCGTTTAGCAAACCACCCGGCTAACAGTTTGCTTGGATTTTCTTTGGAAGAACTACGCGAGTTGTATGCCTGCCTGCGGCTTACGCACCGTGAGGCTATCACCAATGGCCCGCGAAGTCATGGTACGATCCACGGCGGCATCGTCGCTGCATTGGCCGATACGGCGGCGGCTTTTGCATTGTCCACCGCATTTGAGGGAAAGATGAGTTTTGCTACGGTGGACTTGCATATTACCTACCTTTCACGCGCTAAAAGTACTATCTTTGCCCATGCCGTCGTTATCCGTCGCGGCGCGCGAATCAATGTTTGTGAAGTTAAAATAACAGACGAATCCGATGCACTTGTCGCCACGGCGACGGTCAATTTTATACTGACTAAACCTCCGGAAACCAAATCATAACCATGCAAAACAACGATATAAATTCTTTTTTCCCTCCGTTTAAAGCCTGGTTTATGGTGTATCGAATTCTGGCGGTATTGGTATGGGCCGTATTGACCATTGTACTGAGTGCCTCGCTGGCGCTATATCAGACAGGAACGATTGATTGGGTCAATTTTTTACTTACAGCCGCTATCGCTTCTGTTGTCCAAGGATTCCCGGCACATATTGTCAACGAAATCACCGATTGGAAAAGCGGCGCCGACCAATATCGCAAACTCGGTGAAAAATCCGGCGGCGGAAAAGTAATAAAAGCCGGCTTGGCCACTATTACCCAATTATGGCATATTTTTGATGTGACCACGATTGTTGCACTTGGTTTGATGTTCGGACTGTCGCAACGCACTTCACCTGAAATTTTTTGGTTTTTCGGAATCGGATATTTCGTGTGTTTATTTTACACATTACCTCCGTTACAGTTTGCTTACAGACCTTTTGCCGGAGAATGGTTCGGCGGTTTTACAGGAATTTTTCTCAATATGACCGGCGCCTATTTCGTTCAGACCGGCCAATTGGATAGCGCTATTATTCTAATGGCCGTAATAACCGGATTGATTTATATCGCGATTATGATGGTTTTCCATTATCTCGACTACGAAAGCGATCGTCATGCGACGCCTGTAAAATGTACAACCATAGTCTTTCTCGGCTTAAAACAAAGCAAGTTCTATGTGCTTGGATTATTGACGCTGTCTTTCTTGTTATCTTCTGCTGCCGGTTGGATAATTCATCCGTTGTTTTATTTATTTAGCCTGCTTTCACTCGTTCATTTCGGCATTCATTATGTTTGTAATCCGTTCGAAGAAGCATCCATTCTAAAAACCGGAAAACGCCTAACCTACCTTATGATCGCTTTCACGGTCAGTATTTCGGTTGTTGTGCATCTGTATTTCATCGGTCTGATTCTTTTTACGGTTTTGTGTTTTGTACTGCATAAAAAATTTGGAAAATTAGGTCCCTCTCATGCGGTTTGAATATTCACAATTTATGCCGGGACCGTCGAATCACAAAATGAAGTTCGACGATCTGATGAAAATCTTTAATCAGCTCTTACTGCTAACGGACGGTGACGTAAGCAAAGCTCTGAGCTATATGACGCAGATCGATCGTCAGTATCATATCTTTAACGAAGATATGGATTTTCAGAAATTTTATGATCGTCTTGTCCAGGAAGGGTATATCGAAGAATCCCAAGATGGCAGCGCTCCCGTCCTTTCGCCTAAAGGTGAACGGAAAATCCGACAGGATTCTCTGGACGAGATTTTTTCATCTCTCAAAAAATCGCCCGGCGGCATGCATGAAACGAATCACACGGGCGAAGGCGTTGAACGCTTGAGCGAAACCAAACCTTATCAGTACGGCGATCCCCCGTCCAATATTGATTTTATGGCAACGATGAACAATGCCATGAAACGAAAACGCGGAGAGGACATCGAACTTCGTGAAGATGATTTTGAAGTGTATGAAACCGAACACAAATCTACCTGCGCTACGGTATTGGCCATTGATATCAGTCACAGCATGATTTTATACGGTGAAGACCGCATCACTCCGGCCAAAAAAGTGGCTTTGGCGTTGACGGAACTTATACTCACGCGTTATCCCAAAGACAGTCTAGATGTGATTACGTTTGGCGATGAAGCAGCACAGATTGATCTCGAAGACATTCCCTATATTCATGTCGGCCCTTATCACACCAATACCAAAGAAGCGCTCCAGTTGGCAAGGCAAATCCTGCGAAAGCGACGCAATCAAAACAAGCAGGTTTTTATGATTACCGACGGGAAACCGTCATGTATTCGCGAAGAAGGTAAACTGTATAAAAATTCGTTTGGTTTGGATCGCAAAATCGTCAATCAAACGCTCAACGAAGCGGCACAATGCAAAAAAGATAATATCGTGATTTCGACATTTATGATCGCCGATGATCCTTACCTGACACGCTTTGTAGATACACTCACCAAAACCAACAAAGGCCGTGCGTTTTATGCAGGCCTCAACGAACTCGGGCAATACATATTCGTGGACTACATCAAAAACCGAAAAAAGAATGTTCGATAGTTTAGGATGAAATCGAAAGTGCTGCTAAACTAGATTATTTTGCGATAGTAGTGATGGTCAGTTTTTTTTCGGTTTGTTGAGGACTAGTGGAAGATGCCGGATCTTTCTTTTTGAAGCCGCGTGTACCATATGCCGCTTTTTTGGCATCTTTTTCATCCAGATACGCGATACCATCCACACTGTACGTCTTCACTTCCGGTAGTTTTCCTACGCTGGCAACGACGACCATCATTTCAGCACCAAAAGGTCCCGTACATTCAAATTCACCGGGTATTTCAACGACCTGATTGGCCTTAGCTTCATCTATATAATGATCATCATATAAAAGTGTTCGTGAACCGTCAGCAAAATTATACAAAATGCGTATGTGCGCAGCGCGATTGGTTCGCACGTAGATCTTCATGATTTCACCTTCAGCAAAAAGAAGGTTTTCCGTGCCTTTGTTGGTCCACACATCCAACTGGATATCCGAACTGATCACTTCTTCTTCAGCAAAAGCCTTTTGGTCAGCTAAGGCCTTAAGCATATTTTCCGGTTTGATCGAAAGACCGGTTTTCTGAATATGCGCAATATCCAGCGTTACTTCTACGGCGGCCATGATGCGCCCGTTTTGAACATCGCGCAAACGACCAATTAGTTTGATGCGATCGCCTTGCTCCCAATAATTGCCCTCAAAAATACATCCCGCGCCGGATGCAATGACAAGATCACGGGTAATCTGAGATGATTTGGGTTGAAATCCGCGTGCCTGCCGTGCAACTTCCCATACCGCATATTTTTGAAATTGCGTCTCCAGTGCTTGTTGAAAATAACGTGCGAAGGGACTACTCATTTTCGAATCTTGATACGTCATCGGTGACACCAAAAACGATCCGGTCGTGCCGGATATTTGTTTGGATACCTGATAAGCAACGGCTCGTGCCGCATCTTCGACGGATGTAATGCTTTGCGCTAGAAGGCGATCTATGGTTTGGGCTATCTCTGTACGGGACGGGATTGCTTTATCCGGTTGAAAAACTTGGCTTTCGCGATGCACCACTGTCAATACGATCTCCGTTTCACGCAATGCTTCATACATCGGGAATAAACTCAAATAAAGTGCGGCAGCATCTTCTATTTTTTTTGATTCTTCTGCGGCCTTGGCTTGTGTAATGATCGCAGCGATATTCGAAATTAACGCCTCACGTTTTTTGTTGTACGTGGCGCTAAGTTCGGTTCGTTTGGCATACGCCAACACATGAACCAGTTTTTTATCTTTATATGTTTCTATCGAAATGCCCAACAATTGTAATCCGGTAGAAGACTGGGTAACCGAACTGAAATATTCCGCCGAATTTTTCCCTTGCTCTTCAAGCCTCGAAATTACCGTACTGCGCAGATCGGTTACGATCGAACCGGATAAGGCCGCTCGTGCATTATCTTCCGCAATTTTTTGTGCGTCCGGGTTTTGGGCAGAAGCGGAGCCGTATCCTACTATATAAGCAGATGCAGGAAATGCGGCTGATTTTCCGGGTTGAATAACCCAATCCGGCGCATCCCCGGCCAAAACAGCTTTTGTTAACAAAACCAGTGCGATCAACAAATAATACATGAGCGTACCTTTAAGGATGTTTTATAAATGTATTTCTGTAATCGGCTAATGTAAATAGTGAATTAACGATCTAAAAAACGGCGGAATAAAATACTTGACTTGGAGTTAAAAGTTTATTATATTACTATATGGTTATATAGTTAAGTTTAAGGAGTAGTATGAAAAGTTTATGTTTTGGAGTTTTTCTTTTGTTTGTGCTGGTCGGACAAGTCAAGGCCGGGCAGGACGGCACCCGATACACTCTCGACTCCGTATTACAAACCGCTTCGCGCCAAAATTATGATTTAGCTTCTGTACAAGCGGAAATGGATGCGATGAGAGCCGATTACCGAAAATCGTTGTCTCTTTTTCTTCCTCAATTATCGGTTTCGGAAATTTATACCCGCACCAATGATCCGTTAAATGTTTTCGGTTTAAAACTTAAACAAGAAATTGTAACTCAGGCGGATTTCAATCCGGTCACACTCAATCAACCTAAAGCTGTAGATAATTATACCACCAAACTGGAATGGCGGCAACCACTGCTGAATATGGACGGTTTTTTCGGTTTTCGTGCGGCATCCTCCGGCGTCAAAGCGATGGAAGAAAAAAGCAAACGCACATCTTACTATATCACCTATCAAGCCAAAATAGCTTATTACCAACTTTTAGTCGCTTTGCAAAGCCGTGAAGTTATTCGCAAAGCGCTTACTGCCGCCCAGACCGGTAGCGAGCAGGCGCGCAATTTTTATGATCAAGGACTGATCCGTCGCTCCGATGTACTTTTTGCCGAGCTCCGTTTAAAAGAACTGGAAGCTAAACAACTTGAAACAGAAAACATGATAGATAATGCGAATAATCAGCTCAAACTTCTGATGGGTTTGTCAGGCGATGAAGTGATTATTCCTACCGACACACTGGGCGGGCCATTAGCCTTAGAAATGACAACGCCACACGATATGACAAACCGTAGCGATATACGAGCCATGCGTTATCAGATGAGCGCACAGCGTGCCATGCAAAGTATGGCCTGGAGTAAATTTCTTCCCAGTATCAATGGATTTGCCACTTACGAATACAATGACGCATCCCTGTTCGGCCGGCAAGCTAAAAACTGGATGGTCGGCGCAATGCTGCGCTGGGATATTTTCTCCGGTTTCGACCAAATTTCCGCTATTCAGAAATCAAACGCGCAATACCGTCAAACCGAAACCGGTTATAAAAAAGCGCTGACGCAAAGTCAATATGACCTTAACGCGGCACTTCGTCAGTGGAAAGTTTCAACCCGCCAAGTCGTTATCGCTGAACAGGCCGTGCAGCAATCCGAAGAAAATTATCGTGTTCTTTCCGACCGCTATCATCAGGGTTTAGATCGTACAACGGATTTGCTGATGGCCGAAGCGGCTTTATCGCAAGCACGCCTCCAATTGATACATGCCCGGTTTGCCTGGCATGCTGCGATGTTTACGGTCGAATTACTCACCGAACAATCCATAAAAAATTAATATACACGAGGAAAAAAATGCAGAAATGTTTTATCGGGTTAAGTTTGTCCGTCATGATGATCGTTATGGTCGCATGCGGTTCTCCGGAGAAAAGTCAACCCAATCAGACCGCAACACCGGTGCGTACAATCACGATCCGCCAAAAACCGGTTAACGAAAAAACCACCTTGGCCGGTACATTGCAAGGCGATAAACGCATTACGCTTAGCACCAAAATCATGGGACAAGTCCTGGCAATACATGCCCACATCGGAGATCGCGTCGCTAAAGGCCAACTGCTGATCAAAATCAAAAGCGATGACTTAAGCGCCAAACGCGCGCAAATCGCCGCCAATAAAATCGAAGCGGAAGCCGCTTTAAAAAATATGGAATCCAATTACCACCGCATTAAAGAATTATACGCCCGCAAAAGCGCTACACAAAAGGAAATGGACGACACGGAAATGGCGTACGCGATGACACAGGCCAAACTTAAAGCCGTCGAAGAAATGGAAAAAGAAATCAACGACGTGTTTGGGTATTCGGATATTACAGCGCCCATTGACGGTTACGTCGTCCAAAAACTCACTGAAGTGGGCAATACCGCTGCACCGGGTATGCCTCTGATGGTTATTGAGGATCTTTCATCCTTCAAAGTCATTATCCCGATCCCGGAAAGCGACGCCGCTTCGATTCGTATCCAGGATGCCGTCGAAGCCGAGTTTTCTTCAGATCCGAAGCATCGGTTAAATGGCTATGTCAGCGCCCTCAGTCCTTCTGCAGTTCCCGGCTCACGCCAATATGACGCGGAAGTGCGGCTTCATGGAATAACGGAAAACCTGAAGAAAACATTGCGCTCCGGCATGTTCGTGCGCATCTATGCGGGCACCGGTCAAAAAAATATGATCACTGTTCCGGATTCAGTGATACATCGGCGCGGCCAATTGGAAGGTGTTTTCGTAGTCAGCGCAGCCAACCAGGCTTTGTTACGATGGATTCGTCCGGGTAAAAGCTATGGCAATGAAGTTGAAGTATTGAGCGGACTTGATTTCGGTGATCGTGTTATATACGAATCAACGGAACGTCTGAGCGACGGTGATCGTGTGGAGGTTCGCCCATGAAAACCGGATTTTCTGGACGCATCGCACAAGCGTTTATCAATTCTAAACTGACGCCGTTGCTCATCGCAGGGTTTTTAGCAATCGGTCTTTTTGCCACCTATCTCACACCGAGCGAAGAAGAACCGCAAATCGTCGTGCCGATGGCGGATGTTTTTGTGCAGTATCCGGGCGCTGAACCTAAGGAGATAGAAACCAAAGTCATCCAGCCGCTGGAAAAAATAATTTCCAATATCCGCGGCGTCGAATACGTGTACTCGACGTCCATGCAGGACCAAGGCATGCTCATCGTACGTTTTGTCGTCGGTGAGGATGCCGAGCGCGCAATCATTCGGCTCTACGACGAAGTTTTCAAAAACATGGATAAGATGCCGGTCGGTGTCAGGCCTCCGTTCATCAAATCCAAATCGGTTGACGACGTACCGATTTTTGCAATGACTCTATGGAGCGCCCGGTACGATGCGCTTGATTTACGACGTTTTGCTGCAGAACTCAGTTCTGAATACAAAAAAATCAACGACGTGTCCGAAGTGAAAATTATCGGCGGACGCTCACGGCAAGTGCGGGTCATATTGGACAAAGAAAAAATGGCGGCGTATCGCCTTGATCCACTCACGATTATCCCTTTTTTCCAATCCGCCCACCAACAAGGCCCGGCAGGAAAATTTAATCAAGGCAACACGGAATATTTAGTACAAACGGGAAAATTTCTAGAAACCGCAGATGACGTACGCCAATTGGTCGTCGGCATGCACCTGGGCAAACCTGTCTATCTCAAAAATATCGCTCAGATCGAAGACGGCCCTGATGAAATCAAAGATTATGTGACGTTCGGTTACGGGGCCGCTCACGCCGGTGAACATAAAGCGTTGGAATATCCGGCGGTCACGTTGTCGGTATCCAAACGTAAAGGCTCCGATGCGATGGGCCTCGGCGAACGCCTGATGGAAAAATCGGAAGCGTTGAAGGGTAAACTAATTCCCTCCGACGTAACCATGACCGTCACGCGCAATTACGGCGAAACGGCGTCAGAAAAAGTACACGAACTGCTCAAACATCTTTCTGCGGCTATTTTGGCCGTGACGGTACTTGTTGCGTTGACCATGGGGTGGCGCAGCGGATTGGTCATTTTTATGACCGTACCGGTGACCTTTGCTATGACACTTTTTGTGTACTACATGTTTGGCTATACGCTCAATCGTATTACACTTTTTGCGTTGGTGTTCGTGACAGGATTGGTTGTGGACGACGCCATCATCGTAGTTGAAAACATGCATCGCCACTTCAAAATGCGGAAATTGCCGTTTTTACAGGCGGCTATTGCGTCGATAGACGAGGTCGGCAATCCCACCATTTTAGCAACGTTTACGGTGATCGCTTCCGTACTGCCGATGGCTTTTGTGTCGGGATTGATGGGCCCGTATATGAGCCCTATGCCGATCGGCGCCTCGCTGGCGATGCTGTTTTCACTGTTCGTCGCGCTGATCATCACGCCGTACCTCGCCTACCGTCTTTTGCGCGGCGATACGCACGGGCATTCGGAAAAAGAATATCGCCTTGAAGCGACGGGAATTTATAAACTATACACCCGCATTTTTGTTCCGTTACTCGAAAACGCAAAAAAACGTTGGTGGTTCATCGGAAGTGTCGTCGTGCTATTGCTGGCTTCCATGTCTCTGATGTACTTCAAATTGGTAACCGTAAAAATGTTACCCTTTGATAATAAAAATGAATTACAAGTTGTAATTGACATGCCGGAAGGCGCCACGCTAGAAAAAACGGCTGCGTTGAGCAAAGAGATTGCCGCCTATCTGCGTAACGTGCCGGAAGTAACCCATTATCAGATGTACACCGGTACTTCCGCGCCGATCAATTTCAACGGGCTTGTACGCCATTATGATCTGAGACAAGGCTCCAATGTCGCCGATATTCAAGTCAACTTTCTTCCCAAAGGCAAACGGAGCGAACAAAGCCATGACATTGCCAAACGTATTCGACCGGCTATCGTAAAGATCGGCGCTTCCTATGGCGCACGCATCAAAATTGCAGAGGTTCCGCCCGGCCCGCCGGTATTGTCCACGCTGGTCGCTGAAGTATATGGGCCGGATTATACTAAACAAATTGAGGTGGCCCATCAGGTGCGTACGGCGTTTGAAACGTCGCCCGGCGTAGTGGATGTGGATTGGCTTGTCGAAGACGATCAAACCGAATACCGATTTGAAATTGACAAAGAAAAAGCAGCACAAAGCGGTGTCAGCCCGCAGCAGATTTATCACGTTTTAGGAATTGCATTAAACGGCAAACAAATTGGCGCACTGTATCAGGCCAAAGAACTGGAAACCGTAGGCATTCAACTCCAACTCGCCGAATCTCAGCGTTCGTCCGTAGATGACCTCAAAAACATCCATGTCATCGCGATGACAGGCACTCCTGTAGCGGTATCGGACTTGGTCAGAATCTATCCTCAAACGCGTGAAAAAAGTATCTACCGTAAAAATCAGCAACGCGTGGTTTATGTAACGGGCGATGTAGCGGGTGAAGTGGAAAGCCCTGTATATGCGATTTTAAACATCGACGAAGCGATGAAAAAAATCCGGTTACCTGAAGGGTACACTCTGCAAACGCTATACGCCAAACAACCTTTCCTTGAAGAAAATTTTTCGATGAAGTGGGACGGCGAATGGCAGATCACTTACGAAGTGTTCCGTGATCTGGGTGCCGCCTTCGCCGCCGTGATCGTGATTATCTACTTTTTGATCATCGGTTGGTTTCAGTCCTTCAAAGTACCTTTTGTAATGATGGTTGCGATTCCGTTGTCATTGGTAGGTATTCTGGTCGGCCACTGGATGATGGGTGCCTTTTTTACAGCCACTTCGATGATCGGTATGATCGCATTGGCCGGCGTGATGGTTCGCAATTCCGTATTACTGATTGATTTCATCGAATTGCGCTTGCAGGACGGTGTGCCGCTGAAAACAGCCATTATCGAATCCGGCGCCGTCCGTACTACGCCGATTCTTCTGACCTCAGGCGCGGTTGTCATCGGCGCATTTGTGATTTTATTTGATCCGATTTTCCAAGGGTTAGCTATTTCGCTTATCGGTGGTGCGATCGCTTCGACAGCCCTCACGCTGATCATGGTGCCGCTTTTTTATTATATGACCGAAAAAGCGCAGTACGAATCCGAGACTGTGCCGCAAGCGAGTGTGCCTCTTGAAACAACGGAAAACAAATCGAAGGAGAATTGATATGAAACTGATCGCAGTCATGACGATCGAGCAGTACGCGCAGGATCTGCGTAAACTTTTTCGCGAACATCACGTCACCATTTTTTCAGAGTCGGAAATTCGCGGCTACCGGAGTGATGCTACCGAGCGCGATCCTTCCAATTGGTTTGCACACACAGCTTCGCCGATTTATTCGCATCTGGTTTTTGCTTTTGTCGACGAATCAAAGGCTGCTGAACTGATGCAAGCCATCCGCAATCATGGACAAACGATGGATCACGATCATCCGATGCGCGCCTTTCAAATGCATGTCGAACAATTTGCATAAGGAGATACTATGTTAGAAAAAACCATTCGTGTTATCGCCGGTACTTTCGTACTGATCAGTCTGGCCTTAGGTTATTGGGTTCATCCCAACTGGCTGTTCTTTACGGCGTTCGTAGGTATCAATCTCATCCAATCATCATTTACCGGATGGTGTTTGATGGAAACGATTTTGAAAAAAACGGTATTCCGTTGATGATGTAGAAATAAAAAAACCCGGGAGATTTAATGCCCCGGGTTTTGTTTTTATCTATTACACCTAAACACTTTTCTATACATGCTCCTTTGATAACGATTCTGTTTGTTGCAATGGAGCGATATTTGTTTCCTGACCGGGCTTGTGCTCATGCTTCATATAAGAATAAATCGCAGGAATCACATACAGAGTCAGAATCAGCGAAAAAATCACACCGCCTATAATCACAATACCCATGGCAATTCGGCTAATCGAACCTGCGCCTAGCGCTAAAGCGATCGGAACGGCACCAAGCACCGTAGCAAGACTGGTCATCAAAATCGGTCTGAAACGCAGCACGGACGCCTCTAAAATCGAATCCATTTTGTTTTTCCCTTTTTCACGAAGCTGATTGGCAAATTCGACGATCAGAATTCCGTTTTTTGTCACGAGACCGATCAGCATGATAATGCCGATCTGACTAAATATATTCAGTGTTTGCTGAAACCACCACAGCGACAAAATCGCGCCGGCAAGCGCCATCGGTACCGTCAGCATGATAATAAAAGGATCCACAAAACTTTCAAATTGTGCGGCCAGCACAAGGTAAATGAGTACCAGTGCCAAAATGAATGCAAATAAAATATTGGAAGAGCTTTCTGAAAAATCCCGCGAAGCCCCCGCCAATGCAGTAGAAAACGAATCATCAAGCACCTTTTTGGCGATGCGATCCATCGCTTCGATGCCGTCACCGATGGTTTTTCCCGGCGCAAGTCCCGCCGATACGGTCGCGGAGGAATAACGATTGTAATGATACAATTGCGGCGGACCGCTTTGCTCGCTGACTTTGACCAGATTGTCCATCTGTATCAGTTCGCCCGTACGGTTGCGTACGTACAATGATTTCAAATCCAGCGGTTCGTCGCGATCCCGGCGATTAACTTGCCCTATGATCTGATATTGTTTCCCGTTCATTACAAAATAACCAAACCGCTGGCCACTCAGCGCCAGGCGAAGCGTCTGCCCTACATCTAACACCGAAACACCAAGACTACGGGCACGATCGCGATCAATCGTGATCTGCAATTCAGGGCGATTAAATTTAAGATTGGCATCAAAACCCTGAAACGTCGGCTCTTTGGCCACTTCTTCCATAAATTTCGGCAATACTTCTTTGAGGCGCTCGAAATTCGGTGCTTGCAGTACATATTGCACCGGCAGACCGCCGCGCGCACCGCCGCCCGACGCTGAGATCGTTTGTTCCTGCACGATAAACGTACGCGCTTCCGAATACTTGCGTGTATAGTTGGTGAGCTTAGCCGCAATCTCCTGTTGTGATCGTTTGCGTTCGTCAGGCTCAATCAACACCAATCGCCCGAACGCTGAATTAACGGCACCCGTACCTGCAAACCCCGGCGCCGTTACGGTCAAAAAGATGCGCTTTTCCGGTACAGAATCATTGACTAACTGCACCATATTGAACATAAAATTATCGGTATAATCAAAGGATGAACCCTCCGGTGCGGTCACCTGAAAACGTATGAAACTGCGATCTTCGAGCGGCGAAAGTTCGGATTGCAATTGTTTTCCCACGACGAAAATCAAAAGCACCGACACGACCAGAACAGCCAACGCTAACCAGCGACGTTTCATAAAAGCATGCAACGAATTACTATACGCCTGTATCATCCCTGCAAAAAAAGGCTCCGTCAACTCATAAAAGCGCGTATGCTTTTGCTGGCGACGAAAGAGGCGCGAACTCAACATCGGTGTGAGCGTCAGCGATACAAATGCAGAAATCAATACGGCACCCGCGATCACAATGCCAAATTCGCGAAAAAGGCGTCCTACAAAACCTTCTAAAAAAATGATCGGCAAAAAAACCGCGGCGAGCGTGATGGACGTAGAAATAACGGCGAAGAAAATTTCGGCTGAACCTTTAAACGCCGCTTCCATCGGCGAAAGGCCTTCTTCGATTTTTTTATAAATATTTTCCGTTACGACGATACCGTCATCCACCACAAGCCCTGTGGCCAATACGACGGCAAGCAGCGTGAGAATATTGATGGAGAAGTCCATCGTATACATAATAAAAAACGCACCGATGAGTGAAACCGGAATATCAATCAAAGGGCGAACCGCTACGATCCAATCGCGGAAAAACAAAAATACGATGAGTACGACAAGCGCAATCGCGATCAATAACGTTTCTTGTACTTCCGCAACGGAACGTTTGACAAAACGCGTATTATCCAGAGCGATATTGAGCGAAAAATCTTTAGGCAGATCTTTTTTGAGTTGCTCAAAACGTTTGTAAAACTCGTCCGCGATTTCTATGTAATTCGAACCCGGCTGGGGAATAATCGCACATCCGACCATCGGCACACCCGATTGGCGCAAAATCGTTTCTTCATTTTCAGGTCCAAGCCGCGCGTAACCAAGATCCTTAAGGCGCACGGTGCGTTCACCCGTCGAAGAAATGATGAGATTATTAAAATCATCTTCGGTGATCAATTTACCGATAGTTCGTACGACGAGTTCGGTAGCATCGCCGGAAATTTTTCCGCTCGGCGCTTCGATGTTTTCCCGATCCAATGCATTGCGTATATCCAAAGGGGTCAATCCGAAAGCTGAAAGTTTGGCCGGGTCCATCCAGATACGCATCGCATAACGTTTTTGCCCCCAGATCTGTACACTGCTCACACCGGGAATCGTCTGAAGTCGCTCGGCAATGACGTTTTCCGCAAAATCACTGAGCTGCAATTGATTTTTGGTCGTGCTTTCTACCGTCATCGAAATGATGGCATCCGAATTGGCGTCGGCTTTGGTTACTACCGGCGGGGCATCAATATCTTGCGGAAGTTGCCGCACGGCTTGCGAAACCTTATCGCGGACATCATTAGCCGCCGTCTCAAGATTCACATCCAGTGTAAATTCGACCGTAATATTGCTGGTGCCTTGATTGCTGGAAGATGTGATCGTACGGATACCCGCTATACCATTGATGGCTTTTTCCAAAGGTTCGGTGATTTGCGTTTCGATGACTTCCGCATTGGCGCCGGTATAGGACGTACGAACATTGATGATCGGCGGATCAATGGAGGGGAATTCGCGAACGCCAAGATAGCTGAAAGCGATCGCGCCAAAAAGCACGATGACGATATTCATCACTATCGCAAGTACCGGGCGACGAATACAAATCGCTGAAAGACTCATAAACAAGCTTTCTCAATAGAATTGATCGCCGATCGCTTCAAAATCTAAATTGATGCGATACGGGCATTTTAGCTGTAAGTAGTTACTGAATCAGATCGCTGATGCGAACCGGGAGACCATTGCGCAATTGCATAAGTCCTGTGATGATGATTGTGTCATTCGGAGCAATACCGCTTGTAATCTGAACATCCACATCGGTACGAATGCCGGTTTCAACTTTTTGAGAAACGGCGGTTCCGGATTTATAGACATACACACGTTGGCTTTTCAGTTCCGGCATGAGCGCTTCCGTCGGTATCATCAGCGCGCCAGGAATATCGCGCAGGATCAAAGTGATATTTGCAAAAGCGCCCGGCAAAACGCGCTGGTCAATCTGAGTCGAAATAGCACGCAGTTGCAGCGTGCGTGTGGCCAACTCGATTTTCGGTTCGACGGCAAATACTTTGCCTTTATATAATTTATCCGAACCTTCAATCCGGTACTCAATATCATCGCCTACACGTACGGCGCCGGAATATTTTTCTGGAATGGAGAAATCCAGTTTGATCGCATCCATATTTTGTAGACTGGCGATACGAGTTGTCGGTGTGATATAGCTGCCTTCGCTGACATATTTCAAACCGATCATACCGTTGAACGGCGCTCGAATCTCCGTTTTGGAAATTTGTGCTTTGATCAATTCAATATCCGCTTTGGCTACATTGAGTTCATTGAGCGCTATGTCATAATCATTTTGACTGGCCAAATTCTTTTCAAAAAGCCCGCGTTGACGCACTTCATTGGATTCGGCCAATTTGCGTTTAGACTCCGCGCGCTCCAGTTGGGCTGTCAGTTCGGCATCGTTGATTTTTATTAAAAGATCATGCTTATTGATAATACTACCTTCACGAAAATAAACCCGCACCACACGCCCGGAAACTTCACTGCGTAATTCGACTTCTTCGTTGGCAATGACGGACCCGGTGGACTGAATTTTATTAGCCAAAGTTTGCGGCTTGATGATTTTAGCTTTGATCATCATCGGCGCATTGCCGCCACCGCCGCGATTTCCTCCGCCCGGTGAAGAAGTCGCCTCCTTCAGAAGACGGCTTACGGTCAGCCAAATCACAATCCCTGCTAATATACCCCAAAACAAGTATTTCTTAATGGCCATGCAAATGCGGCTCCGTGGTTTCGATACGTTCGACTTCATCTAAAAATTCAACCGCCCGGCGGAGATGCGGTATCACGATGGAACCGCCCACCACCAATCCGACGCTGAACACTTCAAACATTTCTTCGCGAGTCACGCCCGCTTCTTTGGATTTATTGATATGGTAAGCGATACAGTCATCGCAGCGCAATACAAGCGACGCGACAAGGCCGAGCATTTCTTTGGTTTTTATATTCAACGCTCCGTCCTGATACGTCAACGTATCAAGCCCGAAAAACCGTTTGATGACCTTGTTATCCTCCGCCAGAATACGTTCATTCATTTTCTGCCGGTATTCGGTAAATTGTTTGTAACGATCCGCCATGTGTTTTACCATCAAATAATGTGTGAATGAATAAAGTTAAAAAACCAAATAGCCGCAAGCATAAACGTAAAACAATTATTAGAAACAAGTAACCGCGCTATCTTCTCTAAAAAATTCAATTGTATAGTTTCCACACCAAACCAAAACGCCATTGCTGCGGCGTTACAGCATAACCATCCATAAGTTCGAAGCGGTTTCTAAAAATATTTTCCGCTTCATAAAAAATCTGCAAGTCGCCAACATACGCCGATACGCGCGCAAAAAAAAGAAACCCTCCCGATCGGTTAGATGTTGTCGGCACAAAATACATCGTCGGTGCATCTTGAAACGTGTACCCTGTCGGCTTATTCCAGTACGACGCCGTTATTGTACCCGTTAGACGCATATTGTTTTGAAACACCATTTTTTCGCCATAACCGGTCAGCGATGCCCGATACCACGGTGTCCCGTTGCGAAACACCTGATCACCCTGGCTGACGGATTGGCGCAGTGTCCACGTCGTAAAAGAAAACGGATGGGACGCTTCAACATCGAATCCCCATGTTCTTCCGCTGGACTTGGTTTTAGGTACTACCCGTTCGGTGTCGGTATGAACGTGAACCGGTGTATAATACGTACCGCCTTTAATAAAGTTGGTATAAATCGTAGCGGACACGGTCAAACCTCGACCCGATGAACGATGGGCCATGGTACCGGAGATCGTGCGAATACGCGTCACCGGAAGTAAACTAAGTGAATCCTTTGGAAAAAAATAACTGCGGGTATATCCGTCAGCAAACGCATCCGAATACAACGATGTCGTATGTATCATTTCGTCATGCAACGATGGAAAAACAACGGTACTTCCGACATCAGCGCGAAGGGTTAATTTCTTTTGTATAGGATACGCCACAGACGCTGTCCACGTCATCCCGCCATCATATACCGAATGATGATCATAGCGCACACCCATCACTGCAGTCCATGATGCCCATCGAAATGTATTTTCCGCAAATAACGAAGTCATCCGAAATGTATCAAAACGTGTGTTAAGCGTATCAAACGATGTTCGATCATACGCTGCGCCGACTACGGGCGACCAAATCCCAATATCGCCCGCATACCGCGTACGGTAGGTTTGATTTTTTACTCCGTAGTAGCGTGGAACTAAACGATACGTAAATCCCGTGGAGCGGCGCACGATATCCGTGTTTTGATATTCAGCCGTCCACATATGCGTTTTATTATTTACAACTAAACGTGCCTGCCAATCATCGCGTTCATCTTTGCGTTCTGCGCCGCGTGTTGAAAAATCAAATTCATCCTTTAGCGGATCACGATCTCGTCCATAGGCATCGTATCGGTCTGTATAGATTTGGCGATGAATCTGCAACGCAATGTTTTCATGCATCAGTACTTTACCGCCGAAAAAAATGTTTTTTCCGGAGTACCGGGTACTGTTAAAATTAGCTAAGGTGCCTCCGCTAAGACCGATAGCGAGCTGCTCACCGGGCGTGCCGCGGCTGGAACCGCCGACATACGTCTGTACGCGCGAGCCAAAATTTCGCCCGAAAAATACACCCACATCGCGAAAATCATCAAACACCGAACGAAACTTGAGTGATGTGAGCGGTTTGTCCGCATCCGCTTGACGCAACACGATATTGATATATCCGGTTGCGGCTTGCGCGCCATATCGCACCGATGCATTACCCCGAAATACCTCGATACGATCAATGGTTTCAAGGCTTACATAATTCAGATTACTCCAACCCCAGTCCGGTTCCGTGAGCGGCATACCGTCGAGCAATATCAATACATGACGATTGGATAATCCCGACCACGCTACCGAGATGGGTTTACCATAACTACCCTGATCGTGTAAATAGGTTCCGGTTATTTGCATCAGCATGTCGGCAAAATCTTCGTGATAATAATGCAGCAGCGAATCATGCGTCAAAATCGTATACCAGAATGAAGATTCCCCACGCTGAATGTTTTCCGTCGTATCTATTTTTTCAAAAAAATGTTGAACCGAACGATAAGGAAACGGTTTGACCATCACCGAATCGGGCCGAATCGTAGTAGTGTCTGTCGAGGATAAATGGAGGCTATCGGAGGTCGTTTGTGCGTTAAGAAGGAAATCGTTATTGATGCAAAATAGAGGCACCGCTACAAAGAGCAGTGCCTTTTTGACTGTCCTATAAAGCATAGTGTGTTATTGCCCGGCGCTCATGAAGGGCGCGTATTTTTCTTCCGGCGACGGTTTAGTCATGAGGCTGACAAAGATCAAACATCCCAATGAAGAAACGATTGCAGGAATGATAATATAATCGGCTTCAAGCAGCGGTTGATCCATGACGGCATTGGCTACCGTGATACCGACCGTCACGATCATACTCGCAACCATCGAAGCGACACCGCCCTGAGGCGTAACGCGTTTCCATAAAAAGCTAGCAAGCAGTACAGGCGTAATGCCTGCACCGACCATCGTGTAGGCGGTAAACGCCATGGCAAGTATGGTCTGAAACTGCGTCGCCAATAAGAAGGCCGCCAGCGCAATAACTACGATCAATACACGCTGCATGGTGATGATCGTTTTCTGATCGGCTTGCGGATTGATAAAGCGCTGATAAATGTCGCGTGTAATATTGGTCGAGGGTATCATTAAAAAAGTATTGGCCGTAGATAAAATGATCGCTACCGCCGCGGCCATCAATAACGCACCGGCGACCTCCGGCAAATCAAATCGCGCGATATGCAGAACGACCGTTTCCGACATCGAAGGATCAATTCCGCCGTCCGGCGTTTTGAATATAGGATTGGACCAATGTTTGGCGCTGCCGATAATAGACAGAAGGCACAACATACCTTCTACAAAAAGAACGCCGATGACCATGCCGATGACAGCTTTTTTGGCCGTCGCTTCATCTCTAGCTGCAAAAAACTTTTGATAGATACTGCTTTCACCCATCAGCAGAAAAAATGTCGGGAAAAAGATGCCGATCACCCACCATGCATTATGCGTTCCCAATGCGGTAAAATGATCATTGGGCAGCGTTTCGGTTACAAAATTCCAACTGCCGATATCACTGCCAAACAACAACAAAGGAACACCGATGATAACCGAAATCGTGATGATCAATCCATTAACAAGATCGGCCGCGATGATAGACACCATGCCGGCCAATAATGTAAACAGTACGACGACACCGCATGTGATCATAGCGCCGACGAAAGGATCAAGTCCGGTCGCTGCATTGTGCGGGTCCGTACGGGTGATTATGTTGAGTAAACGTCCGCCGCCTTTAAATTGATAACCCGCGATGGACATATAGGCAATGACGATGGTGATCGTTCCGAGGATGCGCGCCGTCGCATTGTACCGTTTTTCCAAAATATCAGGCACGGTATATTCTGCGATTTTGCGAACGCGACCCGCAAGAAAATAAACACACACGATACCTACCCACGCACCGGCTGACATCCATAGCGCCGAAAACCCGTCGCGAAACGACAACCCTGCGCTTCCGAAAAGCGTCCCTGAACCGACCCACGTGCAGACAAGTGTACCGACCAAAAACCACATGGAAACACTGCGGCCGGCTACCATGAAGTCGTCTTGGCTTTTGATCTGAAAGCTTTTGTAAATTCCGATGCCGATCAGCACCAGCACATACACTGTTATGACTAAGAGAAAAAGATTCATAGCACCTCGGTTTGATTATTTTCCGAAAACCTGTTTATGCCGTGCGTCGGCGAGTATCTGTTTGTTTTTTTCGTCAAGCCCTACAATGTCGTCTAAACTCATATACGCCGCAATACGAACATTTTTGTTTTCGTCCTTAGTAAGCGCGACTAACGTCTCGTACACGTTTTTAGGTAATTGTTCTTTACCGGCATATACGACACTGAAGCAGTCGGCGCAGACTTCGCGCATATTCCATGCAAGACTGCGGCACCCTTCGATCAGAAATTCGACCGCGCCGTGCTGACCGTGCGTTGCGATTTCAGTGATGGCTTCGATAGCCGCCATACCCAAAGTATCTTCGCCGCCGTCATGATCGTGGTATCGCTGATGGGCATACGTTTTCAAAAACGCAAGCGACTCTTGCCCGCCGATGCGCCCCAATGCAATCAGCGCTTCCTGCAGCATCTCTATATCCCAAAGTACGCCCGGTGTCGGATGGTTTATCATTTCGATAAGCACTTCTGCGCCGTCGGTATGGCGCCAGTTACCGAGGCCGACGATACCCGACATCACAAATCGTGCATCCGTCGAACGAATCAACTTCATCAACGGCTCTTCTAATCGCGGGTCGCATTCAAAATGACTGATCAAGTCGATAGCTTCTCGACGTTTCTCGGTATCTTCATTGTAGATATTCTCAATGATCGCGGTATAATACATTTCTTTAGTCAGCGCGATATGCGCGGCTTCCGGATCTTCCTCATCCGCATCCGGCTCTTCCGGCAAATCCCATTCATTGAGTGGTTCTTCGTCCTGATTGCGCATTATACTTTTCCGTTAATAATTTCCGTGATCCCGACACGTACCATCATAACGCCGATCGCGGCTAATAAGATGGTAAATACTTTAGCGATGCCTTTGGCGCCGCTCCGTCCCGTAATACGTAGAACATACGGCGAAAAATGCAAAGCGCCGTAAACGATGAGCAGATTGATCATCACACTAAAAATCGTCGGCCCCATACCATAACTGTCGATCGTGATCATCATAGTTGTGAGTAAAGCCGGGCCCACGATCAGCGGTATACCGATGGGTACGATGCCGATCGTCGGATTCTGATTGATATGTATTTCGGTCGTTTCATCGCGGACTTCGTTACTGATGCGATCGTCCGATGAGGAAATGAGATCATTGATGGCAATAGCAAAAAGAATAATACCGCCGGCGATTTTGAAATCGCTGATCGAAATGCCGAGAAAAGCAAATATCGCCTTGCCAAGCGCCAAAAAAGTCATCGTAACCAAAAAAGCTGTCAGAATAGATTGGCGTAGTACGCGCGATTTGACGGGCTCGGGTATGCCGTCGGTCAATGTGATATAAAGCGGCATAAAACCGATCACATCAATAGCGACAAACACCGGTATGATCGCAAGGATATAGTCATTATAATTCATAAGGTCAAAATTTTCCCATTTTATCCATGTCCATGAATAAAACATTCCACCGGTGTCCGTCCGGATCGCAGAACCCGCATCCATACATCCACGCCGTATTTTCTGCCGGTTTGGCAAATACTTTTCCGCCGGCCGCTTCCGCTCTTGCCGCAAGGTGATTCACTTCCTCGCGACTCTCCGCATCAATCGAAAACAGAACTTGCGAACCGTGGCGCGTATCCGCAATCGGATGGTGGGTGAAACTTTGGAAGACATGCTCCGAAAACAACATGACAATCGTTTCTTTGCCGGCATCTTGATCGCCGACCAGCATGCACGCCGTATGTTCGGTATCGCGTTCTGAATTGAACGCAAATCCGAGATGACTATAAAATGCCCTGGCTTTTTTTATGTCTTTGACAGGCAGGTTGAGCCACATTTCTTTTGTCATAACCTGAGCATCCGATACAAGTGATATACGCGGTATTCGCTGTATAAATCTACGAAACGAAAAAATATATGCAGTTCGGCGGGAAAAATCCGTCTAAATAAAAAGAACTTACAAACGAAGTATGCGTACCGAAGACACTCGAAAAATATTATGCGCGCCCGGCGGTGTCCCGCACTTTGGTAAATTTGGCGTCGCCCCAGAGACGTTCGAGATCATAAAACGAACGCGCATCTTTTTGGAAAACATGGACGATAACGTCCACATAATCCAAAAGAACCCATTTCAGCGATTGGTGACCTTCTTTGTGATGGAGTTTAGCGCCTTCCTGAGCGAGGCGATCTTCCACGTTATCTGCAATGGCTTTGGCATGCATGTCGGATGTGGCCGTACATATCACAAAAAAATCGGCAGCGCTGGACAATCCTTCTAAATCGGCGATAACAACGTCTTCAGCCTTTTTCTCAAACATGTATTCCGTTACACGGCGACACATCTGCATGGCCTCGGACTCCGGTAAGGCTTTTCCGGTTTTAGGGTCACGCGGTTTGCCTTTTTCACTTTCATAAGCCGCCAATTCCGCATCAATTTCTTCCGTCGTCAACCGGTCCACATCCTCATCCATCATTTCGTCCTGCGCGATGAGTGCATCTTTTTTGACGGGTTTGGTTTTTTTGGTTACTACTTTTTTAACCGTTTTGGGTTTTTTGGATACGGTTGTTTTTGTTGCTTTTTTAACGGTTTTGACGGATTTTTTGGTTTTATTGACCGTCGAGCCGGATTTTTTTAAAGTTTTACCCGTCTTGGGCGCTGCTTTTTTCTTAGCCGGTTTGGTTGATTTTCCGGCTTTAGGTGCCGCTTTTTTAGTCTTTTTGGATGTAGCCAAGTTTTTGATTCTCCGATTTTTACAATGCGGTCAATATAGGGATGCCGATGCTTTAAAATCAAATAAAAACTTGCTATTGCAGGGCTCGTTGGCTATATTGCGCCGCATTTGGCCTATATATGCGGGATTGGCGGAATTGGCAGACGCGCCAGACTTAGGATCTGGTGGTTTTACCGTGTGGGTTCAAGTCCCTCATCCCGCACCATTTTTTTGAAAAAAATATTTATAACACAGGAGAATTCCTTTGCAAGCGAGTGTGATTCACGAAGATAATGCTACCCGAAAATTAGCGGTAGAAGTGCCCTACGATGCGATGTTGCCATACTTTGAAGAAGCCTTGGCGATGTACCGCGAAGAAGCCCAGATCGAAGGTTTTCGTAAAGGCAAAGCCCCCAAAGATGTGATTCAGAAAAAATTTGGCAATATGATCGAAGCGGAAGCGTTGGAAGTGGTCGTGGAAGATTTTTACCGCGAAGCGCTGGAAGCAACTAAGACCGAAGCCATCGCGATCGGCAAAATCGAAAACATGGACTACAAAAAAGGGCAGCCGCTGAAATTTGATGTGACCGTCGAGATCATGCCCAAGTACGACGTCAAAAACTACAAAGGCCTCAACTTAAAACGCGAAGTACACAAAATAACAGACGAAGAAGTGACTGGCGCTTTTGATCGTTTGCGCGAAAGCTATTCCACGACCAAAGAAACCGATGTGATTGCTGCGGGTAATTTCGCAACGGTGGATATTCAGGTGCTGGATGAAAGCGGCACGCCGCTCATCGGCAAAAAATACGAAGACCGTCGCATTCCGCTCACCCGTCAATTCGTGGGACAGGATTTTATTGACGGCCTTATCGGCGCCAAAACAGGCGACATGCGCACTCTTGATGTAGCCAAACGCCCTCCGCAGGAAGGCGAAGACATCGCAACGATCGAAAAAGAAAAATATCAGGTGACCGTTCGCAAAATCGAAGAAATGCAACTGCCGGCTCTGGATGACGAATTCGCCAAAGATCTCGGATTTGAAACGTTCGAATTGCTCAAAGCCGACATGCACAAAAATCTCAGCGAACGCTGGGAGCAGGAGTCCGAACAAAAATTTCGCGAAGCTTTGATTGACGAAATCATCAAACAAAACGAAATCCCTGCTCCGGAACCGCTGGTAGATAACTCGCTTCAACGCATCGGGCGCATGATCAAAGAACGTCTCAAAGGCCAGCCCGTCAAAGACGAGCTCATCGCCGAACGTTATCGCCCCAGCGCCATCCGCGAAGTAAAATGGACATTGGCTAAACGTAAAATCATCGAACAAGAAAACCTGAAGGTTGAAGATGCCGATGTTCAGGCCTATCGCGAAAAAACAGCCAAACAAAATAAAGTGCCTTTGGAGCAGATCAATGTTCACTTCCATACGGAAACGGAACAACGCAACTTCGAAGATTATTTGCTTGAAGAAAAAGCGGCCAAACTGATTGCCGACTCAGCCAAGGTCGAAGAAGTGCCCGACATGCTCTCGGAAGAGAAAAAATAAGCTGATATTGCACACGACGTAGTT
Source organism: bacterium (assembly GCA_013360215.1). NCBI lineage: Bacteria > bacterium. The sequence goes on from JABWCP010000005.1 coordinate 132,807, forward strand.
AATATCTGTATTTTAAATTGTAAAAACTCTGACTTTGCTTTTTGTTCAGAGTTTTTGCACTTTAAACCTTGAATTTGATGACCGAAACCAGGACTTCTATGAATCCATACGAATCATTTGTTAAAAGTGAATTTAGTCGCCTCAGCGATGACAGCCTGCGATCCATCTCCGGTTCCGTCGTGCCTTATGTGATCGAACAAAAAGGTCAGATGGAGCGCGTCTATGACATTTATTCGCGCCTGCTGATGGAGCGTATTATATTTCTCGGTACGCCGATTAATTATGAGATTTCCAATGTCGTCATTGCGCAGTTACTCTTTCTCGCGGCAACCGATCCGGAAAAAGACATTATCATGTACATCAATAGCCCCGGCGGCAGCGTGACGGACGGACTTGCGATTTATGATACGATGGAATTTATCAAACCGGAAATTCAAACCACCTGTACCGGCATGGCGGCCAGTATGGGCGCTATCCTCCTGATGGCCGGCACCAAAGGGAAACGTTATGCCTTACCGCATTCGCGGATCATGTTGCATCAACCGCTCGGAGAAACGCAGGGACAATCTTCCGATATCGAAATCTACATGCAGGAAATCGTGAAGATGAAGGATCAATTGAACAAAATCATCATGCAGCGCACCGGCCAAAACGCGGAACGCCTTGAAAAAGACATTGATCGCAATTTCTTTATGTCTTCCGACGAAGCAAAGGCATACGGCATCATAGACGAAGTGCTTGTACGCAAAAAGTAATTGCGTGTACATAGAACATTATCCGGTCCGGCATCCTCTCCGCCGGTATCTTATCGGTTTATATTGTTGCAAACGCGAACCCTATTTCTTATTCTAAAGCCATAACCTGAAAGTTAGTCCATGGCACGTACTGTATTTTGCTCCTTTTGCGGTAAATCAGCCGAAGAAGTAGACAGCATTATTTCTGGACCTAACGGCGTCCACATCTGCAATGAATGCGTACGCAATGCGTTCGATATGATTCGCTCGCATACGACACGCGACGTTTCATTGCCGCTGACCGACATCACGCCCGAAAAACTGAAACTGAAGTTAGATGAATACATTGTCGGCCAGGATTTTGCAAAAAAATCGTTATCCGTTGCCGTCTATAATCACTACAAACGAATTAATGCGCTCCAAGACTCGGAAAACGATGTTGAACTCGAAAAAAACAACATCCTCCTGATCGGACCGACGGGCACCGGTAAGACCTTGCTTGCACAAACGTTGGCCAAATTTCTGAACGTACCGTTTACCATAGCCGACGCCACAACGTTGACCGAAGCCGGCTATGTCGGCGAAGACGTTGAAAATGTACTCGTACGCCTCCTGCAGGCCGCCAACTATGACGTCCAGGCGGCGGAACGCGGCATCATCTATATTGACGAAATCGATAAAATTGCACGCAAAGGCGGCAACCCTTCGATCACACGTGACGTCTCCGGTGAAGGCGTTCAGCAAGCTCTTCTGAAAATCCTGGAAGGCACCGTGGCCAATGTTCCTCCCAAAGGCGGCCGCAAGCACCCTGAACAAAACCTCATCAGTATCAATACCAAAAATATTCTTTTCATCTGCGGCGGCGCTTTCGAAGGGATCGAAAAAATTATTCAAACGCGCGTCGGCAAAAAGAATATCGGCTTTACGGCTTCAGCGGACAAAAAAGCCGAACAATCCGTAAGCGAAGTACTCAAATTGGTAGAACCGGATGATCTACTGGGATTCGGCATCATTCCCGAACTGATAGGGCGTTTACCTGTAATCAGTCCGCTCGAAGAACTGTCCGAATCGGCGCTCTATTCTATCCTTGTTCAACCCAAGAATGCGTTGGTCAAACAGTATAAAAAACTTTTTGCACTGGAACACGTCGAGCTGGAATTTGATGAAAAAGCATTGAAAGAAGTCGTCAAACTTGCGGTCAAACGAAAGACCGGCGCACGCGGGCTTCGTGCCATCATGGAAAAATTCATGACCGACATCATGTATCAGATACCCAGTATTTCACACTTAAAAACAGTTACTATTCACAAAGATTGTGTCGTATCGGGCGGTAAACCGCGCATGACGTTTGCGGAACCGGAAGATTCGACCGTCAAAAAAACGGCGTAATGTTGTATGCGTAGAAAGTTATCTCCTTCGGCTTCCATATCAACACAAAAATCTATGAAAAATCGCCCCAAAAACACCGAACCATCACCGACACAAATGGATGCTTCGGAAACGCTTTTGATCGAGGAACTGAAATCCAAAGTTTCAGAACTGGAAGCATCGTATATACGCGTCCAGGATGAAAATCAGCTTCTCCACAAACGTCTGCACCAAACGAGCCTGCTTTATAAAATAGCAGCCATGCTCAATTCGACGTACGATACGACCAAACTTTATAATATCATCCAAAACATGCTGTCGGATATTTCGTTTGTCCGGCATTATGCCTTGATCGAGAGAACCGATTCGGGTTCGGTAAATGTACTCTTTCACACCCACACTAAAGATCGTTCTTTGGCGCATGTGCTTGATGCGGAAAAAGAAGTAGCGGAAAAAGTGTTTTCAACGGAAAAAGAGTCTTACGTGATTTCCGTTAACGAACGGAAGGATTTATTAAAATATTTTCCGATGAAAACCGAAGGCAGCATCGTTGCACTGCCGTTGACGTTTCACAAAAAATCCAGTAAAGTGGTTTGTTATTTTGCCGAGCATAGTCTATCCGATGGAGAAAAAGAATTTTTGAATCTCATCACCAACGAAATCGGTGTGGCGGTTGAGCGCGCTTTACTGTATCAGGAAACTTTTGAAATCTCCATCAAAGACGGTCTTACAGGGATTTACAATCGGCGCTATTTCAACGACCGCTCACAGCGTGAATTTAACCGTGCCAAGCGGTACAAGCATATCCTGTCATTTATCTTGATGGATATTGATCACTTTAAAAAATTTAACGATACCTACGGCCACAAAGTCGGTGACGAAGTACTGGTATGGGTTGCAAAAAACTTGAGCAAAGGCTTGCGCGACCACGATGTATTAGCCCGCTATGGCGGTGAAGAATTTATTGTGATTTTACCGGAAACCGATGTCAAGGGCGCAGCGATCGTTGCCGAAAAACTGCGCAAAATCATCGATGAACAATCGGTTCAGATCAATCATCTTTTTGTGTCTCAGAATCCGCATTCGACCTTTCATACCGACCGTGTTACGATTTCACTCGGCGTAGCATCTTTTCCCAAAGACGGCGCAACGCTCGAAGAGGTACTGGAGCGCACGGATCAACAACTGTACGTCGCCAAATCGCAAGGACGTAATCAAGTGGGTTACGAAGAATAAAACAAATACCAGATATTGAAAATAAAAAATCCCGGTCACTGTGTGATCGGAATTTTTATTTGTGAGCCAGGTAGGGCTCGAACCTACGACCTTCGCCTTAAAAGGGCGCTGCTCTACCGACTGAGCTACTAGCTCGCCTGCTTCATTTGAAGCGTGCAATTATATAGAAATTACCCTTAGTTGGCAAGCAAAAAATCACATTTTTAAAAAATTATTTATCATTTTTTTTCCGTGTTCGGTCATCACGGATTCGGGATGAAACTGCACGCTTTCCGCTCTGGTACCCTGTATACGCAAACCCATGATTTCACCGGCATCCGTCTGTGCAGATATTTCTATCTTTTGATTCAGACTCATCGGATCAACGATCAGGGAATGATACCGAGTAACCCGAAGTGGGTTAGGAATACCCGCAAACACACCTCTACCGTCATGTTTTATAGCCGATACTTTACCATGCTTAGGTTCGTTTGCGCGCAGGATGCGGGCACCGTAGACTTGCGCCAGACACTGGTGACCAAGGCATACACCGAGCAGAGGTATGGTATCTGCGGCATATCGAATCACATCATTGGAAATACCGGCATCGTGCGGAGAACCGGGCCCCGGCGATATGATGATGCGATCCGGTCGTAACGCTTCAAGTTGTGGAATCGTGATTTCATCATGGCGATATACTCGCACATCCGACATCGGCGCCGCTAATTCGCGTACGTATTGATAGAGGTTGTAAGTAAAGGAATCGTAGTTATCAATAATGATAATCATAGGCCAAAATTCATAAGGGCTGCTTTAGCGGATTCCGGGAAGTTTTTTCGCTTCGACCAAACCCTTAAAGCAGCCCTTATATGTAATAATAACGAAACGTATTATTTAATTTTAAACGCGGCTTTCACTTTTCCTACGTAGTCCAGTTTTTCCCACGTAAAAAGTTCGACCTTCACCGTTTTTTGGATGCCGTCACCGGATGTAAATGTTTTCGTAACCCATTCGTTCTTACGACCCATGTGTCCGTACGCGGCCGACTCCGAATACATCGGTGTGCGCAGTTTGAGGCGTTTTTCGATAAAATAAGGGCGCATATCAAAAATGGATTCGACTTTTTTAGCAATATCGGCATCGCTCATACCGACTTTGCCTGTGCCGAAGGTATTGACAAAAATACCCATCGGTTTGGCTACACCGATAGCATATGAAACTTGCACCAGTACTTCGTCAGCCACACCGGCGGCAACAAGGTTTTTAGCGATATGCCGCGTCGCATACGCCGCCGAGCGATCCACTTTGGAAGGATCTTTGCCGCTGAATGCACCGCCACCGTGTGCCCCACGTCCGCCATAGGTGTCCACGATGATTTTACGACCTGTCAATCCCGTATCTCCGTGCGGACCGCCGATCACAAATTTGCCCGTCGGATTGATGAAATATTTGATCTGGTTATTAAAAAGATGTTTGTACTTGGGATAACGCTTCATAACACGGGGGATCAGAATATTGATCATATCTTTGCGGATTTTATCCTGCATCGCGCTGTCCGATCCGAAATCATCGTGCTGCGTGGAAATAACAATCGTATCAATGCGCACGGGCTTACGATTTTCATCGTATTCCAGCGTCACCTGAGATTTGGCATCCGGACGAAGATATTTGATTTCCTTGTTCTCCCGGCGAAGCACAGCCAGCTCTTGTAATAACTTATGGGCGAGATCCAGCGTAAGCGGCATGTAGTCCGCTGTTTCATTGACCGCATAACCGAACATCATACCTTGATCGCCGGCGCCTTGTTCTTCTTTTTTCTTTTTGTCAACGCCGCGATTGATATCCTGCGACTGTTCGTGAATCGCGGAAAGAATACCACAGGAGTGCGCTTCAAACATATATTCACTCTTGGTGTAACCGATCTTACGAATAACGCCGCGCGTAATTTCCTGCACGTCAAGATACGTACTGGATTTGACTTCGCCGGCCAATACGACCTGACCGGTCGTAACCAAGGTTTCGCAAGCAACTTTGGAATACGGATCGAATGCGATGAAGTGATCTACGAGCGCATCGGAAATCTGATCCGCTATTTTGTCGGGATGTCCTTCGGATACCGATTCCGATGTAAACAGATAATGTGACATGAACTACTCCTGTATTAAATAGGTTATTAAAATGAACAATAAAAAAACCTCATCCGAAGTCGGGAGAGGTTTTGAAAGAAATCTGTGTTGCTTCCATCTCATTGCCCCGACCGCTTACATTGCGTTCGGCAGGTATTAGCACCTTGACTACGCGCGGGACGTACGGTTGCTGTGGCTTCATCGTGCCTGATCACTCGGCCACTCTTCATAAGAAGGATATATGTGAAAGAACGAATTTTTTAAAAGCGGGTCAATATATCGAAGCACGACCGCGCTGTCAAGCAGAATTTAGGACGGCTTGGTGCCCCAAACTTCACCCGTAATATTTTCGACCGGTTCGTCAGGCTCTGCCGCATGTTTAAGTTTTTTCAAAAAGAAAATAATCATCACGGCTGAGAAGAAACAACATACGGTCAAGACGGTATAAAACTGTGTGTGGGACCAGGTACTGTAAAACGAACCGAGAAATCCGGCAAAATAATTACCTATCGCCGTCGCGGCAAACCAACCGCCCATAAGTAACCCGCGCCAGCGGTACGGGGCCATCTTGCTGGCATACGAAAGCCCCATCGGGCTGAGGCATAATTCAGCTAACGTTTGTACATAATACGATGAAATAAGCCACAGCGGAGACATGGATTTATTATCCGCATCACCGCCACCCATCGAAGCAAAAATCATGATGGCAAAACCCAACCCGCAGAGCATCATGCCGATTCCGATTTTGGCCGGCGTTGCCGGCTCCAGCCCACGTTTATTGAGCCATCCCCAAAACATGACAACCAGCGGCGTCATCATGAGTATGAACATCGGATTGAATACCTGATAGAATTCGGCTTCCGATGCGTTCGCCGGATCGGATATACCCAAAATCACATAAAGCACGCTGCGCAAGCCTTCAGGCAAATCCATCGGCCGTGTGGAGCGTTCGGCAAATAAAGTCAGTGCAAATCCGTTTTGGTGAAAAGACATCCAGAAAAAAACGACGATCAGATATACGATGATCAAAGCGATCACACGATCTTTTTCTTTTTTGGGTGAAACACGCTCCTCGGTCGCCATCGTCGTACTGCCGTTTGCGGCTACAGCGGCAGCAGAAGCATTATAGGAAGCCTGGCCAAGACGAAATGTGATAAAAGAAAAAAGCATGCCGGCGGCGGCGGCACCAAATCCCGCATTGTAACCATATTCCGGGCCGATCGAATTTCTAAGAAAAGTAGCCGCAATCGGAGCTAAAAAAGCACCGACATTGATACCCATATAAAAAATGTTATAACCGGCATCTTTGAGAGGACTGTTTTTTTCATACAAATTGCCGACGAGAACGGAGATATTCGCTTTGAAAAGACCGTTGCTCATCGCCACGACAAATAAACCGAGATAAAAAAGCGACTCGGACGGCTTAGGGATGGCCAATATAGCGTAACCAATACCGGTCGCAATAGCGCCCACCATAATGGTTTTAGGAAAACCCCAAAACTTATCGGCAAGGTATCCGCCGAGTACCGGCGAAAAATAAGTCAGCGCAAGGAATATTCCGTAAATCTGCCCCGTTTTGGTGTCTGGCCAGTCGAAGTAATTTCCCATATACAATGTGAAAATCGCAAGCATCGTGTAGATACCAAAACGTTCCCACATTTCCGAGAAGAACAAGACTTTGAGGCCGCGCGGATGTCCTTTGAACATATCTGTTCCTTTGAGGAATAATTAGAAATAAAATCTGAAACGTGAATTGAGTATGATCAGCGAACCATAAAAAATTTCGATGCTTTACTTACGCATTCACTACTTGCCATCCGCGCGGATCCGTCAATTCGCCGGTCACCGCCGCCACGCCTGCAACGAACGGTGAAACGAGAAATACATCCCCATTTCCGCCCATACGACCGCTGAAATTACGGTTGCTCGTAGATGCGGTGATCGTATCTTTAGTAGAAATTCCCGGCCCATTGCCGATACAGGATCCGCATCCGGGTTCCGTTACTACGGCGCCAAAGTCCTGAAACATCTTGATCATACCAAGCTGTTTGGCATCATCATAGACTTTTTGACTGCTGGGCGTTACGACCATATGAATACGATCAAGCTTTTTGTGACCACGAATGGCCATAGCTACTTGTTTGAGATCTTCCAAAGATGCGCCGGTACAAGAAACAATAACCACATTGTCAACACGCGTTTTGGCAACGGCAGTAATCGGTTTGCGATTACGACTATCGCCGGGTGTGGCCACCGTAACCGGTACATCCGCGAGATTGACTTTATACACCGATTCGTACGTCGCCTTATCATCAGGATAAACAAGCATAGATCGCACATCCGATTCCGTCATGCCACGTTTTTCGATCAGGAAACGAATAACCGGTGTACAAGGCTCGACAACACCGGTGGTTGCACTTCCTTCGACCGTCATATTCGTCAAAACGGATAATTCATCCACGGTAAAACGTTCCAGTGCGGGCCCGCCGAATTGCATGATCACGGTATCACCCGGTTCTTTTTTCCACTGCATCTCGCGGAAATACGGATCACCGATGATGTGAAGGATAATATCTTTAGGCGTTACCAGGTTGAGTTTATCTTCACCTTCGATCCAGATGCGTACAGTCTTAGGTACGGTTACCGGGATCATGCCGGTGCCCAATCCCAACGCGATGGCTGTCGAACCGAGTCCGTATGCAAAACAATTCATCACGCCCGCCGTCGGTGTGTGCGAATCCGTAAGCGCTATGACATCGCCGGGTTTGGCATAACTTTCCACAACCAAACGGTGACAGACACCGGCGGGAAGATTGCCACCCGGACCGTGCATCGGAAGATTGTGTTCTTTGCAAAATCCGATCAATTCTTGCGCGAGCGCCTGCGCCGAAGCCAAACGCTTGGATTTTACATCGCCGGGCACATCGTCATGCCCGATCAAAACAAAGTGATCGTTAAATCCGCGAATAGTCACGCCTTTGTCCGTCGGATTGTGACCAAAAGCTTTTTCGTACAAACTGCGCACATGACCGCCGGTGTATTCATGAATGCCAAGAAAATCCGCTTTGACGAAAAGTTGTTCACCGGGTTCCGAATAACTCAAACCCTGTCCTCCGGGGGCATCCGTGGCTACGGCTTTGCGTGCTAATATTTTTTCAGCGATCGTCATCGGTTTTACGGAACGTCCGGCGGCCTTATAGGGCAATTCCGCTTTTCCGGCGATCACTTTTTTTCCAAACTCCAAAAGTCCGCCGCCAAAAAATACAGATTTATACAGCGGTGATAACTGCTTTTCCATAAGTACATCAAGATCTACCGTTTCACCGGCAAGCAGTTTATCAATTACCGTCATATCATTGGTAAAATACAGACGATCAAACGTCATGTTTTCACGGAAAATACGTTCGAGGCTTTTCGCAATCACCAGTTCGATACCGGCACCGCGGTGCGCGACCACGGCCACTTCGCGTGAGGAACCGCTGCCATAACTTTCGCCGCCGACTACGACGGAAAAATTTCCTTTTTGAACGTCTCCCTCATGGATGACATCGCCTTTGCCGACCAAAAAATGAGGGCCGAGTATCGGCTCCGTATAACCCAACGTACATGCCGCACCATTGATGATCGTATCGGTACTCACACCAAAAACCAACGGCTGACCCGTGTATGTAAACGAACGCCCCTCAAGCTGATCGCGTACCGATCGGGCGTCTTCGGTATAATAAAAAATGCGTTTTTTTCCGAGAGAAAACGGTTTCATCCTTCTTCCTGTGTATAAATCTTAATATGAATTAATTCTAATTTATTTGCGGCGAATTGCCCTTACTTTTTTATCACGTTCTACGCCGGTACGAATTTCATCCCAATTGAGTTTGATTTTTTTAGGGCTTTTCCAAACCGTGGGAAGGCCTGCAGCGTCGAATTTGGTGAACACATCCGGATTGTTTTGATATATCAAACCCGAAGCTGATTTGAGGCCTTCGTTGGTGATATCCGCCGGAGCTATGGTTTGATACAATGTGTACTGATAATACAACGACATGATCAGGCGAATTTCGTCCTGAGGATTCCACGATTGGGTCGTGTACATTCCGCTGTTAATTTCGTTGATGATGATGTTGTTGCGTTCCGTGATCGTGCGCTTCTGACGTTGCTGTTCTTTGACGCGCATCAGCGAATCCACATTATTCAGCGTAGAATCTTTTTCAACCTTAAGTTCTTTTATGATCGTCTGCGCCGGTGGCGTATAGGTTGCAATACGATACACGATTAGCCCGATCACCACACTACCGATGATCAGCCCGCCGATAAGTATTTGTTTTTCTCGCACGGTCAAACCGGAACGGCTGCCCCAATAACGGGACTCTTCAAAACCCCAGGCTTCCGGCGCGTGCCGCCAGGAGTTAAACACTTTTCGTTTTTTGAACCATGTCCGGTAGTCTTCCGGCATGTGATACACAAAATCTTTTTTAGCGTCGAGGATTTGCGCTTCACGTTCGGCTTTGGCCGTTTCTATTTCTTCCGGGGTCGCGCCAGGATTTTTGACGACTTCTTTGTACTGAAGCTCGATTTCTTCCTGTAGATTGGTATATTGTTTGACGGCGGCTTTATATTGCCTGTTGTCCACTCCGATGATTTTCTCGACACCAAATAAATCGAGACTCACCTTTTTGGCGCGCCACCATTCTTTGAATCGTGAAAAAAGAGGCGTTTCGACCAAGTCGGCATACTCGCCGGCCAAATCCTCTTTGGGGGTTGGTTTGTTATCCTGCTCCATAAAACATCTCCTTGAAAACCGCTTGGGACGTGCTGGCGAAATATAGTAACTGACAGTGGTAATGAAAAGAAAAATCGGGAATTTTGAAATTCTCTGCCGGATATTTTGGAACATCCCTGATGTCTAATTCGACTGACCGATGGACGCATGTTTTTTCAAAAAACTTTTTCACACCGAAGATTTTTTTAAAAATACATATATGATTATTCCAAAAACCGTTTTACATTAAATGGATAGGTTCTTCGGGAATATATATACCAGCCATGTTTTCACGGGATAATAAAACGGTCATCGTATTTGTCGGCTTGCAACCCTTGCCGGAGTCGGTATGGGTGCACGTACTCAGTTCGCTCGCTGAGATCACAGCCGTGCATGATCGCCGGTGGTTATCGGAATTTCGGGCCATCGAAATTTATTCAGTATGTACCGATAAAGCCCGCATGCATGCCTATATCGCGAAGACCTTACCGGACTTCCTTCAAAGTCATGCCATAGACTATTTCATTTTGGATTTAGCGACCAGGTCCAAAAAAATATTGGTGACCGACGTTGATTCGACATTGATACAAAACGAATGCATTGACGAATTGGCACGCATGGCCGGCGTAGAAAAAGCCGTGTCGGAGATGACCGCATCGGCGATGCATGGCGCCATCCCGTTTGATGAAGCGCTGCGTAAACGTGTCGCATTACTTCGCGGATTGCTTGCCTCCGCATTGGAAGAAGTTTATGCGAATGCGATTCGGCTCACGCCCGGCGCACGCACGCTCAGTGCGACACTGCGCGAGCAAGGTTTACACCTCGTGATGGTGTCCGGCGGATTTACATATTTCACGGCACGCCTTTCGGAGGAACTCGGATTTCATCATCATCACGCCAATACCTTAGAGATACGTGACGGCGTTTTGACCGGTGAAGTCAGCGGTCCGATTATTGACAAAGAAACAAAACGGCGTATTCTCATCCAACACTGTGCGACACTTCGGTTTGATACGAGCCTGGCTATAGCTTTGGGTGATGGCGCCAACGACTTACCGATGCTGATCACAGCCGGTGACGGGATAGCTTATCATGCGAAACCCATCGTCGAACAAACCGTGATGAATCGTATTCGTTACAACGATCTTACGGCCGTATTGTTTGCTTTGGGACTTGCGGATTACCAATTTTCAGCCATTGAGGAAGAAATTTCCGCCGAACTTAAAAAAACTTGACAATATTAGGCGATTCATATACTTTGGGGTACGCTACAGAGACTTCGATCTGCAAAGGTTCACATCCTTAAATTCCAACACTTAATTTTCTGTTCGGCGCTAAAGCGGACAAATTTTCGTTGAATATCGTTGCCTCTAAAAACTGAATCCTTGTTTTTGTTAATTTTCTCTTTATAACCGTTTTTCACTTAATTTACCTCCAACATGAGCGAAGAAAAAGAAATCAAAACTGAAGCGGCAGAACCCGTAGCGGAAACCGCTGAACCAAAAACCACACGCAAACACGACGGTGCGCGTACACCCAGAGATAAAAAAGCCGATTCGAAAGCCGGTTTACCGGCCGATGTCGAAGAAGAAGCTCCCGCACCCCGGGAAAAAACGTCGCTGAATCTGGCCAAACTCAAAGACCTCAAAATCTCGGAACTTAACGATATCGCCAAAGATCTCGGCATGCTGAGTTTTACCGGGATGAAAAAGCAGGATCTGATTTTTACGATCCTCGAAGAACAAACCAAACGCGACGGCTTTATTTTCAGCGAAGGCGTTTTGGAAATATTACCCGACGGCTATGGTTTCCTCCGTTCGCAAAACTATAACTACCTGCCAAGCCCGGATGATATCTACATCTCTCCGTCACAAATCAAAAAATTCGGCTTACGTACCGGCGATGTGATCAGCGGGCAGATTCGCCCTCCAAAAGAAAGCGAACGTTTTTACGCACTCCTGCGTGTCGAAGCGGTCAACTTCGAAAACCCCGAAGAAGCCAAAAATAAAATTCTGTTTGATAACCTCACGCCGATCTACCCCAAAGAACGGCTTGAACTGGAAACAAAGAACGCCAATAATTATTCGATGCGCATCATGAATCTGATGACGCCCATCGGTAAAGGCCAGCGCGGTCTGATCGTCGCCCCCCCTCGTACCGGTAAAACGATTCTTTTGAAGAATATCGCCAATAGCATTACGGAAAATCATCCCGAAGTCAAAATGATCGTACTGCTGATAGACGAGCGCCCCGAAGAAGTGACCGATATGGAACGCTCCGTAAAAGCGGAAGTATTAAGTTCCACCTTCGACGAACCACCCGAGCGCCACGTACAAGTGTCGGATATCGTTCTCGAAAAAGCCAAACGCATGGTCGAATGCGGACACGATGTTGTGATTCTTTTGGATTCGATCACGCGCCTTGCCCGTGCACATAATACGGTCGTACCGCATTCCGGTAAAATTCTTTCCGGTGGTGTGGATTCTAACGCCCTCCATCGCCCCAAACGCTTTTTCGGCGCGGCCCGTAAAGTCGAAGAAGGCGGCAGCTTGACGATCATCGCGACCGCTTTGATCGAAACCGGCTCGCGTATGGATGATGTTATCTTTGAAGAATTCAAAGGTACGGGTAACATGGAAATCATCCTTGATCGCCGTTTGTCCGATCGCCGTGTCTATCCTGCGATGGACATCAATCGCTCCGGTACCCGTAAAGAAGAACTTCTCCTTACGCAGTTTGAACAAAGCCGCGTATGGATTCTGCGTAAACTGATGAGTGATAAGACGCCGGTCGAAGCGATGGAATATTTGCTCGACAAAATGCGCGGCACACGCTCCAATAAGCATTTCCTGGAGTCCATGAACGGTTAATCGCATTTCGTCTTTAATTTTAAAAAGGGATGAGTCGCTCGGATTCATCCCTTTTTTATTTTTTATATCCATTTTATTAACGCGCGTTTTTATACGTTTGTATGAAACGACATAAAATCGTCTCGCCGTACGTCCCACGATAGCCGATCAAAAATGCCTGTAATTTAAATTAAAAATCCGTAGCATTCGTCGGGGTTTTATTTTCATACGTTTTGAACGTCATGTTTTTTTGCTCTGCTTTTTCGGCAACTTTGCGTGCCAACAACTTATAATAAATCAAGAAAGCCGGTTATGAAGGACGCCGACACATCGCGCCACCTCCGTCATATCACATTGGAAAGCCAGGGGCTGACGAAACCAGCGCCGTTTGGAAAAGGTAAAGCGGCTGTTCTCCGCGCTATGGAACACCTCGGGTACATCCAGATTGACACGCTGTCCATCGTCGAACGCGCGCATCATCACACGCTATGGACGCGGATTCCGGATTATAAAACAGAATACTTAGACCAATTGATAGCCGAGCGCAAAGTGTTTGAATATTGGTTTCATGCCGCGTCCTATCTTCCCGTCAGAGATTTTCGTTTCGCGTTACCGCAGATGATGCGTTTTAAGCGCGGTCCGTCTCCGTACTATAATGCCGACCCCAAAGTGATGCAGTATGTGATGGATACGATTCGCACCGAAGGTCCCAAAAAAGCCAGGGATTTTGAAAACCGAAAAAAAAGATCCGGAAGTTGGTGGAGCTGGAAACCTACCAAACTGGCATTGGAAAGGCTATTTATGCAAGGCGACCTGATGATCAGCGGACGGGACGGCATGCAAAAAACGTACGATCTTCGCGAGCGCGTATTACCCGAAACTATGCATGCGACCGAACCGACATCGATGGAATGGGCCGAATATTTAGTTCGGACGTATCTCCGTGCATATGGATTTACTACGATCAAACAAATCACCCATCTTAAAACGGACGAACGCTTGCGAAAAAACGTGCAGGACATTTTACAATCCATGCTCACGGCGGACGCTGTGCAGCGCGTAGATATCAAAGGCAGCCCGTCAGTATTTGTACTTTCGGAATGGGCCGAAAAAACATTCAAAAAAAACGGCCCCTCGATCCGGTTATTATCGCCTTTTGATAATGCCATCATCCATCGCGACCGCGTCAAACATTTTTTTTATTTTGATTTTCGGATCGAATGCTACACGCCGCAGAAAAAAAGACAATACGGCTATTTTTGTTTGCCTGTCTTATGGGGCGATACTTTTATCGGTCGCGTGGACTGCAAAGCGCACCGAAAAGATCAGCGGCTGGAATTGATCCACCTGCATATCGAAAACACAGAACGGTCTTTTGAAATATGGGCGGAGGCTTTCATCGAATCCGTACGGCGTTTTGCTACGTTCAACGGCTGCTCCGCGATCGTACTGACCAAAGTAAGTCCGTCCCGCTACAAAAAAGCCTTAACGACGCTATTAAAAAATAAAAACTCGGGGGCACATGCCGTATGAGAAAAGTAATCGCTGCGATCAATATGACGCTGGACGGTTTCTGCGATCACACTGCCGGGATTGCCGACGACGCGCTTCATCAGCATTATACGGATATGCTCAGGCATGCGGGAACGCTTTTATACGGACGGGTCACCTATCAACTGATGGAAAGTTTTTGGCCGAACGTGGTAAAAAATCCGACCGGCAATCCGGCTTATGACGAATTTGCCACAGCCATAGAGGAAGTGCCCAAAGTTGTTTTTTCGAGGGCACTTAAAAATACCGCCTGGAAAAATGTACGCCTCGCGCAGCGCGACCTTGCGGAGGAAGTCTTAGCGCTCCGCCGGGAGACCGGCAAAGACATTTTCGTCGGCAGTCCGGGGCTGATCGCAGCCCTGACTGACCTGGGCTTGATTCAGGAATATCAACTCTGCATACACCCGGTCATCCTAGGGAAAGGTTTACCTCTGTTTAAACAGATCAGTGAAAAAAGAATACTCAAACTCACCAACACCAAAATATTCAGCTCCGGTTCCATCGTGTTGTATTATGGGGTGGGGAAAGAGTAAATATCATAAAATCACAATATTTTAGCTTCACATGCTGTTGCTCTGAAATGAAAATTCCGTTCCTCAAAAGCACTTTAAGAATACTTACTTGAAGTACATTAAATAAGATAATAGGATTTGTTCAAATATTATACCTCCGCTTCACAATAGATACTGCCAATCAAGATTTGATTAAATCTTCACTCCTTAAAAAAACCTCTAAACCGCCCCTTCTTATTCCCCCGTCTTGACAAATCCCCTGCGGTTATCTATCTTTCCCGCGTTTTAGAAATACTCTTAGTATAGCTTATGTTTCTTAGTGTAGTATATGATTCATTAACCCAAACGGAGTTTCTATGATTCGTGTCGAGAATCTCACCAAAGATTACGGCAGCGTGCGTGCGCTCAATAGCATCAGCTTTGAAGTGCAGGACGGCGAGATCCTCGGATTTCTGGGGCCCAATGGCGCCGGCAAATCCACGACGCTCAAGATCATCACGTCGTATCTCGCGCCCACTTCAGGTAATGTCTTTATCAACGACCGCAACATCCTCGATCACAGCCTTGAGATACGCAAGCAGATCGGGTACCTGCCGGAACTCAATCCCTTGTATTACGAAATGACCGTGTACGATTTTCTGAAATTCGTCGCGGCCGCCCGTCAGATCGAAAGCAGCGCTTTTACCAAACGCCTCGGCGAAGTGATCGAACTCTGCGGCCTGCGCGGCGTCGTTCACAAAACCATCGCCGAACTCTCCAAAGGTTACAAACAGCGTGTCGGTTTGGCACAGGCGATCTTTCACGATCCCAAGATTCTGATCTTAGACGAACCGTCCACCGGACTCGACCCCAATCAGATCGTCGAAATCCGCGAACTGATCAAAAACCTCGGCAAGAAAAAAACCCTGATCATGTCCAGCCACATCTTGCAGGAAGTGCAAGCTACGGCCGACCGGATGGTCATCATCAATAAGGGTCAGATCGTCGCCAACGGCACCACCGCCGAACTGATGGCCGGCTTCAAAGGCAAGACCGTCGTCACGATGGAACTGCTCAACGCGCAGGAAGAGGCCGTACGCAAACTGCAAGGCGCCGTGAGCGGTATCACCGTCACCCAAGTGACACAGGACAGCAATGCACTGATGGTCCGTCTCGAATATCCCAATCAGTCCGATCCACGCAAAGAGATCTTCGAATATGCCGTCCAACAGCAGTGGGCTATTCTGGAGATGAGCCGCCACAAAGTCAGCCTGGAAGATATTTTCCGGACACTCACCGTCGAAGGAGGCCAACCCCATGCCTAATACACACATGATCTACCGCAAAGAGATGGCGGTGTTTTTTAACAGCCCCGTCGCCTATATCGTGCTCGCCGTATTTGCGGTGATGACCTCGATATTTTTTAGCAATACGTTTTTTCTAAATAACCAATCCGATCTGCGCCCGCTCTTTGAAGTCGTGCCGTGGGTGTTTATGTTCTTTGTGCCCGCGATCACGATGAGCCTTGTGGCCCGCGAACGCCAGTCGGGTACGCTGGAGTTTCTTGTCACCCTGCCGGTAACCGACAGCCAGATCATCATCGGAAAATTTTTGGCTGCATTTACGCTCGTAGCGACCGCGCTCGGATTTAGCCTCGTACATTTTTTTACACTGATCGCCGTCGGCAAACACGTGGATGTCGGCGCCGTATTGTGCGGATACTTCGGACTCCTGCTTGTCGGCGCGCTCTACTGTGCGATCGGTATTTTTTGCAGCACCGTGACCGATAACCAGATTTCAGCATTCATACTCACGCTGCTGATCATCACGGTTTTCTTTTTCTTTTTCGGCAAAATGGTCACGTTCGTCCCGGCATTTCTCGCAGGACTTGTACAGTACATGAGCGTGGATCATCACCTCGAAGGTATCTCCCGCGGCGTGGTGGACTCCCGCAATCTGCTTTACTTCGGGTCGGGTATCGCGTTTTTCCTTTTGGTCAGCACCCGGCTCCTCGAAATGCGCAAGTGGCGTTGATTATTTACGAATGTATTAACGGATAAAACTTATGCTCAAAATCACCAATAAAAGCACGTTCATCAACTACGTCCTGCTCATCGCAGCGATCGTCGTGATGGCCAATATCGTGTCCCGCAATCTTTTCGTGCGATGGGATGCGACGGATAACAAACAGTATACCCTCTCCGAATCCAGCAAAGAAGTCATCGGCAAACTCAAAGACCCGATGCAGGTCAAAGTCTATTTTTCGGATAATCTGCCCGGCCCCTTAGCCAATACGCGCCGCTATGTGCAGGATCTCCTGGAAGAATATCAGGCGTTTTCGGACGGCCAATTTGTTTTCGAATTTGTCAATCCGGATGCCGACGATAAAGCCAAAGAAAAAGCGCAGCAACTCGGGATCGGTCCCGTACCCGTGCAAGCCGTCGAAAACGATAAGATGGAAATGCGCAATGTCTATATGGGTATGGTACTGCTCTACGGCGATAAAAAAGAACCCATCCCCGTGATCCAGTCCACCGAAGGTCTGGAATACATGATCACGGCGACGATGAAAAAAATCGCCGCGACCAATCTGAAAAACGTCGGGATCATTTCTCCGGAAAATGAAGAAATCAGCACCCAAAATCTGAACCGCTTTTTGGATCAGCTGTACACCGTACGCAGCGTTTCCCTCGGCAGCGATATTCCCGCCGATATCCAGACCATCATCATGAATGGCGTTTCGGATTCCGTCAAATTAGACGATCTGTATCGTCTGGATCAGTTTTTGATGCGCGGCGGCAAACTTTTTATCGGCCAAAGCAATGTCAAAGATTTTTTTCCGCAACCTTACGCTACGGACATTCGGTCTAACATATTTACATTCCTTGAGCACTACGGCGTCCGTATCGGCAAAGAAATGATCACCGATCAAAGTTGCAGCCAGATCCAGATGCAGTCGCAACAGGGCTTTTTTATGATGCGCACGGCCGTGGACTATCCGCCGTTTCCGATGATCCGAAACTTCAACACCTCGCATATCCTGACGCAAAAGATGACCGTCGCACGTTTGTTTTTTGTCAATGAGGTTTCCTCCGCCGAAGCCGCCGGAACGACGTTTACGCCGCTTATGTTTACGTCGGACAAAACCGGTATGCTGAACGGGCCCTTTTATCAGATCAATCCGACACAAAATCCGATGATGAAAGCATTTCCTTTCGGTACGAAAACCGTAGCGGCACTCGTCGAAGGAACGTTTAACAGCTTTTTCAAAGACAGTGCCCGGTATGCAAGCCGCGCGGGATTTATCCCCGCCAATAATAACGGCCAAATCATCATTGTCACTGACAATCAGTTTTTCAACGATCGCCGCGCCGGCGGTGTGCAGGAAAACACGGATTTTATTCTCAATGCGGTGGATTATCTGAGCGGCGACAAAGAATTGATCGCTATCCGTTCACGCGACGTCTCGATGCGCCCGCTTGCGGAGATGACCGATTCGGAACGCCGCTCCTGGAAATGGATCAATATCCTCGCGCCCGGAGCGCTGGTTATCCTTTTTGGTTTGTATATGTGGCGCCGCAATCGCCAACAACGCAAAATGCTGGAGGATCGTTATGCTTAATGCCAAACTCAAACCGTACGCGCCGTACATCGGCATTCTGCTGGTGCTGGGCATACTACTGATGTATTCGCAGATGCGCCAGCGTAAATATGAAGCCAAAATCGAAAAGGTATTCGATTTTGCCGCCACGGAAGTGACAGAATTTACCGTCAGCAAAAATGACGTCCAAGTCACCATCACTAAAGGCGATTCGTCATGGTTTTTTGCCGCGCCGGATACGGGTACGGCGGATGATTACCGGGTCAAACAATTTATCCGCGAAGTGCTCGGTGCCACGCGCGAAGATGCCGTGAGCGAAGATTCGATCAAGTATAATGAATACGGTGTCACCGAAAGTTCCGCCGTCAAACTCGAACTGCGTGCCAACGGAAAACAACTTTCCAAAGTATATCTCGGCCAATCCAAAAAAGATATCGGTCAGGAATACGTGCGCTATGCCGGCGATGATCGGGTGTATCCGCTGCGCGGACGCGTAATCAGCAGCCTCAGCGCCGCGGCTTCATGGTGGCGGTAAGAGGAAATCAGATTTTCGTATATCTCAAAGCGGAGAAACCAATTTCTCCGCTTTTTTATTTTTGCAGAATAGAAAAACTTCGTAAGTTACACGGAGCGGACCCATCGGAGTTTTTCCCATGATCAAACGGATATTCAAATATCTCGGTATTTTTTTTCTCTTAATCATCGTCGCGATCGGATTGATCGTCGGGTATGTCTATGTCCGGCACGGTGGTTTTTTCAAATACCCGTCCGGCGGTGTCCTGTCGGCTCATCAAGCACGATACGATGTCAAATCGTACGATATTACACTAGGCGTTGATCCTGAGGAGAAATTTATTCGCGGAACTACGACGATAAAAATCGAATCCCGCGCCGATGGATTGGATACCATCCAACTGAATCTGATCGGGTTATACGACGTACTTCATGTCACAGGACCGGGCCAATTGCGCTTCACACAACAGGAAGACACGCTCTGGGTCATCATGAACCAAAAACTTGATTCGGGCTCCTTAGTCGATATCGGCATTTCATATCACGGCACACCGCCCACCGCTTTGTATCCGCCGTGGCTTGGTGGTTTTAATTGGTCAAAGGATGAATCCGGTCACCATTGGGTTGGTCTTTCATGTCAGGGTGAAGGCGGTAAAATATGGTTTCCGTGCAAGGACCATCCTTCGGACGAACCTGATAGCGTAGCGCTACATATCACTGTTCCCCAACCTTATGTCGTCGCCGCCAACGGCATTTTGAAAAAAATCACTACCACATCGCACGGAATGCATACGTATCATTGGGTGACGCGCTACCCCATCAATAATTACGACATCAATCTGAGCATCGGGCGATACGACATCGTAGAGCGTTCGTATGCTGCGGCGTCCGGACAGACGATGCCCGTCCAGTTTTATGTGTTGCCTCAGGATCGTGCGAAAGCGGATACTTTGATTGACATGGCTGTTGATATGCTGAGCACTTACCGGTTGTATTTCGGCGAATATCCGTTTCTGTCGGAAAAATTTGGTTTAGTACAAACCGATTACCTCGGGATGGAACATCAGACGATCAATGCATACGGCAATAATTTCGAATACCGGGAATTTGCCGGACACCGATGGGATGAACTCATGTTGCACGAAATGGGGCATGAATGGTGGGGTAATAAAGTAACTGTCAACGATTGGGCTGACTTTTGGATTCACGAGGGGATTTGTTCCTACGGTGAAGCCTTGTATCAACTGTCCAAAACCGGAGAAGCAGGTTATCACAATCACATGTCGCGGTTGAGCAAACGGATTCGCAATAAAAAACCCCTCGTTGTTCATCCCAATGCGACCACGTCCGAAGCATATAACGACGACATCTACTCCAAAGGCGCCTATCTTATGCATTCGCTGCGTTTTATGCTCGGGGATTCAGTGTTTTTTAAAAAACTATACCGCTTTGCCAACGATAGCGCTTACACCTATCAAAACCGTGTCAATACCAACGACTTTGTCCGGCTTTGGGCAGACGTAGAAGATGGCAACACGACATTATTCATTCGCGAATTTATCTACACTACCAATCTTCCGGAAATTACGATGGATTCGACAGCGGCCGGCACGTATGTCATACGAAGCCGAAACCCGAAGTATGCGTTGCCTCTCGAAATACAAACAAGCCGCGGACTAGAGCGTATCACAGTTCACGCCGAGGGAACGAGCATTCAAAGCGCCACGACACCGGTAGTGGATCCGAGACGGTGGTATTTACTTAAAAGTGAAAAGTGATCGTCGGATTATAGATCTAAGAAGGACGAACAAAGAATTTGTCGTTTCTTGAATTGCTTTAGTTCAAAAGATGAAGCTCAGAAAGCCGTTAGGCTTTCAAATTTGGTAATGCCTCAACAAAGGAAAGATGAAACCCGTAGGGTTTCAATACTCTTCCATAACATTAGAAAAGACATAACGCTCATCGTAGTTAATCTCATACCGCTTAAGCAACGCGACGTATTCTTCGCGGAATGTTTGTTTTTTGTGATGCTGTTCTTGATTCTCAATATAGCGACAGACGGTATTTAATTGCGACTTGGCATAGGAAAACGCACCATACCCTTCCTGCCAAGAAAACCGGCCCTTGATCCAACCTTTTTCGTTTATGAAATTGGTCGAACATCGTTTGACCTCTTTGACTAGAGCCGATAAAGCTTCGTGGGGATCGTATCCTATCAGAAAATGAACATGATCCGGCATGCCATTGATCGCAAGGAGTTTATGGCCTTTGTTTTGAATAATGCCGGTCATGTATTTATACAGCTCAATCTTATGATTATCCGGTATCAAACTCATTCGACCTCTGACGACCGAAACGATGTGGATGTAAAGTTGGGTGTAGGTGTTAGCCATAGTTTTCCTCTAATTCATTCCCTACAGGAATGCCACGCTTTCTATCAGTTCATAGTTAACCATTTTTATTCCCTAACGGGAATACAATCTGATCAATAGCTCCTGAGACATAGAGAGCGTTGCCAGAACTTACAAAGCGACTAATAGAAAAAATAAGTAACGATTTAAAAAAATATAGATCAGGGAAAATTTGCATTCAAGCGTTAGCAATATTTACTGAATAGCGAAAACAACAAAACCTGTGAATAACTAAAAACACCACTAGGCATACGATGTTTCATTTAGCGAGCCGAGGAACCGTACGACCACGGAATACTCAGCGAACATTGGATGCCGCGATTTTTTCCGCCGACACCCTGATCACGTCGGAGCATTTGAAACAGCATAACCGACAAACGTATATCCGGATTATGCTTTTGGGAAAAAAGTGAAACACTGCCCATCACTGCGGCCGAATAAAAACTTTGGTGATCGAAAGTCGCCGCATTAGCCCACACAAATCCGGTCCATTCCCATCGGTGTGACGGTGCATAGGTGAGACGCAGACGATGAACGATGTCCGCACGATCCGCTTTTTTAAATCCATCAGCCCACAGCGTCGTATTTTCTATCTGCCACGAAGAGTGCGGCGAAAATAAAACCGACGCACCGCCGATGGCGTAAGGCGAATTAAACCACTTCCCGTTTTGCGGAATTTCGATGATCGCGTACGGAGTCACGGACCATGTATTGCTAAGATGAAACCAACGATACAGACCGGCTTGAAAATAATTGATATCCGAATTTCTCGTTTGGAGGTCTAACGACTGAAAAACATACGCGGAAATAAACGGCTTTTCATACGTGCCGACGATATCGCCCGACGGATGAAGATTGATTAATCGCCCGGAATACGGAAAAAATCCCGATGAATGTAACCGCAAACGAAGCGAACCTTTGGTGCGGCATGAATCATCTCCCGCATTTACCGCGGCACTCCAATTCAAAACAATAAACCATAACAACAAACCACGGATCGTATTTGAAAACACGTTTATGTCTCCTTTGTTTTTTTGAAAAATTTATAACCGGCCGTTGCGTTTTCCAACCCGATTCTTGCGCAGATTAACCCCCCGATTTTCCTTTGATAAAACACACCACGGTCAACGCGGCAAACAAAAACGATAACCAGAAGTACACATTCATAGACTCTTTGAAAACCAGCACCGCAAGGCCGATGGATGTAGTGACCATCGCCAGTATAGCGTACAGCGTATAATAGGCGGCTCCGTAATGACGGTACAGCACGTACAAAAAAATATTGAGTAAAATCAGACCTGCTGCGGCAACGGCAAACCAGACAAAATTTTCCACGGCGTAGGGTATTATTTTACCGGAAGAAAAAAATGTTGCGATACCAAACAATCCGAGCGATGCGAGAAGCAATGAAAAAGCACCAAAATAAAACGGGTGATCAAATGGTGTCGCTTTCTTTTGAGCATAGGTGACCAAGGCATTGCCTATCGCCGCGACGAACGCCAATCCAAACGGCACGGAAGCCGCCCACCACTTCATACGTCAAACCGCTTGGTCATAACCTCATACTCAAAATGCATTGAATGAAAATCATACGCATAACGTGTCGTTTTTTGGAAACCATGACGTTCGTAAAACCGAATGGCCTTGTCATTACCATCCCAGACGGCGAGCCAAAGCGTACGAATACCCAACAAGCGCACCTCGTCAAATAAAGCACTCTGTAGCCGCTCTCCGATACGCTGGCCGATAAAATTGCGCAGCATATATATTTTTTGCAGTTGAGCGGGTTTGGTATCTTCCAGTAATTTGTACGGCGACACTTTTTTCATTTTGGCGTAACCTACCGGCAAACCATCGGCCAGAGCGATCCAAAAGCTATTGTTTGTTTTGCTGAGACTCGATGTGATTTTGGGAACAGAAAAAGTTGTGTCGAGATATTCTTTCAGTACCGGTTTATCGGTCCACACGTAACCGAAAGCATCCTCAAATGTAACCCGCGCAAGAAGTGCCAACGCTGTCGCATCGGCGATCGTGGCTCTACGAACCGATATATCCATGCTCATTTCCTCAGTTCAAATATGGGTCGTGATTTCATTGTTTATTTTCACTGGACGCAGTTTTTTGTTTTATATCAAACGTTTTTCATTCGTACTTATCCGATCAGATCGAATGCATGATTCGGCTCAACTGACGATCGCTATTCAATCCCACCGCACGGGCAATCTGAACCCGCGACAAATCCGGGTTTTTAAGTAACAATTTTATTTTTTCTTTACGCACGAGTGTCGTGTACTCATTGACGGTGATCCCGGCTTCTTTTTTAAAAATGCGTGTAAAATTACGTTCACTCATGCACGCGATTTCGGCCAAATGACCGACGGAAGATTTTTTATGAATATTTTCCGAAAGATAATCCTGCACTTTATGGATACCGGAGTGAATGTGATTTCGGTAATCAAGGTACGAACTTTTTTGGGGCTGAGAACCCGTGCGCCGCGTATAGATCACCATTTCACGGGCGACTTTGTGCGCAAAATGCGATCCCTGTATGCGTTCTAAAATATATAACGCCATATCAATACCGGAGGCAATCCCCGCACTGGTTATGATATTACCGTCTTCTACAAAAAGCACGTTTTCCTGTACATCCAGTTTTGGAAAATAACGTTTCAATTCAGCCGTCCGCTTGAAATGCGTCGTACATTTTTTGTAATCCAATAAACCTGCATACGCCAGCGCAAATGCGCCGGAGCACACGCTGCACAGCGTGATATTTTCACGATGGCAACGCCGCAACCAATCCAGTAACTCGGTTTGTGAAGTAAACTTGTAATCGTGAATGGATCGGACATTCGGACCGGGTATAAAAATATAATCCTCCGGTTTGATCGCCACCTCGCTAAAATGTTTGATATGACCAAACGTGAGCCCGCCCGAACTTCGCAATTCTTTGGTATATGTACAGTATTCGATTTCAAACGGTGCACCGTAACCGATAGCTTCCAAAAACACCTGCTCAGGCCCACCCAAATCCAACAGATGAACTTCCGGCAATATTAGAAAAACAATTTTTTGAGATGCCATAACACGTCCTTTGATCTTTGTTTAAAGATAACACCGGTTATGCTAACCCGTGCGCCATTAATCAGACATTTTCGGCCAATCAGTATTAATCTACCCAGCAATATAAACTCAATAAAATCAAATTAGATAGACGTAAAAAATAAAATATAAGCCAGCTTAATTTATTTCAAAAAATTATTGGCCAGAAATGTCTTTTTATTGGCGATGCTAATTTTTTCATAAGCCGTATTTTGTAAAAAAGTATACACGTCACCGATTTTCGCACGAGGTATTATGAAAAAAAACGTAGGCATTTTGATTTTTGATGATGCGGAAGTATTGGACTTCGCCGGACCGTTCGAAGTTTTTGCCGTTGCATCCGAAGTGCATGATTTTTCCTTGTATGATGTATTTACGGTCGCCCGGCATATGAAACCGGTACGCGCCGTCAACGGTTTACTCGTCACACCCAATTATGATTTTTCAAATCACCCTCCGATTGATATTCTGATCGTCTCCGGCGGGCAAGGCACGAGAGCGTTACTCCACGATCAAGAGCACCACGATTGGTTACAACGTGTCCATCGTACAACCGAATACACTCTGAGTATTTGTTCCGCCGCACGAATTTTTGGCGCGCTCGGTTTGCTTGATCGTAAACCCTATTGCACGCACCATCAGGTGTACGATCACTTAAAAGAAATCGTGCCCACCGGACAACCGCAAAACGATCGGCGCTTTGTCCAAACCGATGAACGGCTTTACACGTCGGGCGGCATTTCCGCAGGCATAGATCTTTCATTTCATATTCTTGAGCAGCGCCACGGCAAAGAAACCGCCGTTCGAACAGCTGAATATATGGAATACCGTTATACACCATAAACCGGAGTTTGGTATGATCAGACCATTAATTAAAAAAATATGGATTGGCTTTGTATGCCTGATGTGGCCTGCGACGATGAAACCACTGCACACGCAGGATAGTGCAACGATCATCACGCCGGAACGTTGGGCGCGCATTCACAAAATAGATGTGCAACATGTCGATTTGAATCTGCGTCTGGACTGGAAAACAAAATCGGTGGAAGGGTATGCGACTATCATTTTGCAAATGCGTACCGCCACGGATCGTATCGAACTCGACGGCGCTTTTCTGACGATACATCGTGTCGAAGCCGGCGACGGGACGCCTCTGCGTTATACGTACGACGGCAGTGATCGTGATGGCGCTCTGCAAATACAGCTTGATCGGACTCATGGGGCAGGTGAAATCCTGACCTTGAATGTTTTTTACAAAACCGGATGGGTCAACTATAGTGATCCGAACAATCTCTGGGGAAGCAACGGTAAAGGTATTCGTTTTTTTGAACTCACATTTTCAGAACCCCGCCGCCGCAAACAAGCCTGGAGCATTTCCGAATACACTTCCAACCGTTATTGGTTTCCCGGCCATGATACGCCTTCGGATTTACGTACCACCACATTTTCGATGCGCGTGGACACACCGCTTACAGTCATCTCCAACGGCACTCTGCTGCGTACGGAAGATCATTCCGACGGCACCAGAACATTTCATTGGCGAATGGATACACCGTATGCCAATCATCGTACATCCTTTGTCGTTGGTCGTTATTCAATATTTCGCCAGATGACCGACGGTGTCGTGATCGACAACTATAGTTATCCCGACGAGTACGACGCTACCGTAGCCACGGTCGAACGTTTACCCGATATGATGCGTTTTTATTCCGAACTTACCGGACAATCGTACCCCTTTTCGCAATACGCTCAGGTTTTTGTTCAGGATTTACCGTGGGGCATGGAAAATGCAACCGCCTCCACACTAACTGAAAATATGGTGGATGATCATCCGACGCATACGGAATTTCTTTTTTTATGGGACATGCTGGAAGGTGAAGCGCTGGCGATGCAATGGTTTGGAAGTTACGTTCCTGCTGCATCATGGGAAGACATTTGGCTTAATCGGGCCTTTGCGCGGTATTTGTCTTGTATGTACGACGAATATAAAAATGGTCGCGACGAATTTCTCTTGTGGCAATTGGCGTTTCAACATAACACGTACCTCTCCGATTGGGCATCCGGTACACGGCTTCCTGTAGTTGCCCGACGCACCGCAGCTGAAGCTTCTCTGGTGAACGGTAATCACACTTATCTTCACGGCGCCAGTGTTTTGCATATGCTTCGCAAGCATGTCGGCGAAACCGCGTGGAAAAAAATCCTGCAACACTATGTACTGACTTACGGCGGCCGTCCCGTTCAAACGGAGGATTTGCGCCGCTCTGTCGAAGCCGTCACCGGTGAACCGATGGATTGGTTTTTTGATCAATGGCTGTATCGAACCGGTCACCCGGTGTTTACTGTAACCAAAGAATACCATCCCGGAGAAAAAACCCTGACGCTTACAGTTCGTCAAACCCAATCACCGGACACAACCGCGTCGGTGTTTTCACAGAACCGCTGGTTTCAGGGAAAGATGGAAATAGCCGTAGATGACCGTATCGAAACAATATGGATCAAACCGCAATCGGAAAATGTATTTCGTTTGGCATGCGAACGTGCGCCGCGCCGTGTTATTTTTGATTACGAAGGGACGTGGATCAAAGAGGTGGCATTTGAAAAAACATTTTCAGAGTGGATTGATCAGTTTACCGGCGACGGTGATATTTTAGCCCGACGGGATGCGATGACCCGACTTTCCGCGATGGCCTCCGACTCCGGCACATCGCTTCGCGATAAACAAAAAATTTATGCTGCTTTTCGCACTGTGATCGGCGGTACGGCATATTGGCGACTCCGTTACATGGCTACACTTCAACTTCAATCACTGATAGCGCCACCTTCAAACCCTAAACCGGTACTTGATAATGAAACGCGTCGCTTACTTCTTACCGTCATTCGCAGGGACAGCATGTGGTGCAAAACCGCAGCCATAAGCTTATTAGGCTCTACCCGGGATCCGTCGAATGCTTCGCTCTTTATTGATTTGCTCCGCGATCCTAAAGATCGCGTCGTAAACGCAGCCGCCATCGCCTTGGGTAAAACCAAACACCCTAAAGCGTTTGACGCTTTGAGTGAATTGACCCGTCGCCCTTCATGGAAAAACCAAAGCCTGATCAGCGCGCTCAATGGTTTGAGAGAATTGGGGGATGCGCGCGGAGCCGATATCGCGGTCGCTGCGCTGAGCGATCGCTATGCGCCGCGCTGGACACTGGTCACTCCGGTGTGGGACTTTCGTATCGCAGCCGCACAAACATTGGTCACTCTTGGCCATTCAAACAAAGCGTATTCCATCATCGCAGATCGCTTCCAAAAAGCCATGGAGGAAAACGATATCAACGATATTCTTAATAACGCTTTACTCATCGCAACACTGGCGGACCCCAGAGGCAAAGAAGTTTTTGATGCTTTGAAAGCAAAATTTAAAAATGATGCCAATACCATAACGGCCGTTACGCAATACGAAAATCAATTTTTGGAAGCGCTTAAGAAAAAATGATTATTGGGATAATATCCTCACACATGCAGGAGATGGTGATGAATCGGTTTTTTGGTATTGTTTATATGGTAACTTTATTCGGATTGGGTGAAAAGGTGCTTTCTCAAACACCCGCCAATGAATTGATGTTGCGCGTAGATCCGCGAGTTGAATTACTTTGTATTGCTTTTCGCTTGGCGGATTATCCGGAAGTAATAGACACGTTAAACTCGGCCTACACGCAGCGGATAGATGCGCATTTTCAAAAGTACAAGAACCATCCTTTGATCGAAGATATCCGGCTTCTCCTAGACAGCGTAAAAAAACACGACATCGAATTTGGTTATTGGGATATCCCCGCCATTGCGATTCATATACGTGCATCCGCGGACTGGACACCGGTGGCGACAGCAGATCAGCTTGTTGACGATATTTGGGATAATCGCACTTGGCTCACACCCCGGCGGATGGAATTGATCAGAGCATTTTATTATGACAGCGATGCACGCCGGTTTTTTGACGATGAACGGGATTATTACGCACGTGCCGAAGCGAGCATCAACCATCGCATAATGCATTTACAAAAAACGTGGTTACAGAAATATTTCGGCATGGCCGAATCGGAGGCGTATTTCGCAATTCTTGGTTTGCAATTGCGTCAGGGTGCCTATTTGCGTGTAAATGCTCCTCATGAAATGCGGCAAACCTTTACGCTGTTTCCGTGCACGGCATTCGATCGTTGGGGTCTGCCTGCGTCTCTGGATTCGCTGCAGATTATACGCTCCATTTTACACGAATACATCCACGCGTTTGTAAATCAAGCCGTGGACGCGTACGAAAGCCAATGGCAAAAACCGGCAGAGCTGATTTTGGCCGATCCGCATCTGTGGTCATTGATGAAAGATGCTTTTTATAATAACCCGCGGTATCTCGTTTACGAATCATTGGTTCGCGCCACATCGATCATCTATCTGACCCGGCACCATCCCGAACTCATTTCTCTTGAAAAGGAAATCACAGCGCAGGAAAAATGGGGATTTTATTGGATGAGGGAAACGATCCGTCTTCTGGAGAATTGCGAAAAAGAACGAAATCGTTATTCGGATTTTTATTCGATCATGCCGGAGGTGTGTCGTTTATTGGAGTTGGTCTCAGGTCGCATGCGAGACGGAAAATACGTCTCCCCTAATCGGCAATAAACCGTCACCGGATGTACGACAGGTTTCGGTATTGAAACCCGGCATGATGTTTCACGTATACACCAGATAAAAAACCTATGGCTACATTTTTTATCTGGTGTATTTTGTTGATTCTGTGCTGGCCGCTTGCCCTGGTCGCCTTGATCATGTACCCGTTTGTTTGGTTGATATTGCTGCCGTTTCGAATTGCCGGATTGGCGGTGGAGGGTGTACTCAAGTTTATCTGGGCCTTATTTACGCTGCCGTTTCGGGTACTCAGCGGCGGAAAATAGTTTTAACAACCGTCTCTGATTTTTTCTTCTTCTTTTTCAAATCGCGGAGCATCTATTTTTTTTCGGGGCGGTTCTTGCTTCTTCACCGTCACTTCGGGCTTAGGTTCCCGGATCACCGTAGGCTGACCGCCAAAATAGAGGCTTATCTTACTTCTTTCTTCGAAACGTTTTTTCTCTGCATCTTTTGCATCAGGCAATAACTTTGGAAACAATATTTCCGAACGCCAGGCTGATAATCCTCCGTGCATCGTATACACATTCTTAAAATTTTTAGCTTTGAGTAGCACCCATGCTTGCCCGGCATGAATGCCGCCTTCGGAATATAGAATTATCAATTCATTTTTTTTCAAGGTAGAATGCAGCAGATCAGGAAGCGACTTTAACTCAGCGCCGGGAATGTGATATCGGGAGTATGATGACGAATCACCAAGATGAATGATACGCATGGGTTTTTCATTCATAAGCCAAACAGCTAATGAATCGGACAAAACATGATCGTTTTCTGTCTCGACAAGATCCGCTATTTCATTGATCTTGTCATGATAGGGATCTGAATTGCCTGAAAGCAGCGCTAAAAGACCGAACACAAAACAGACTGCAAATAAAAAACGATTAACCGTCACGCGCTCAACCCTTTGCATGTAATTTTTCAATACGTTCAGCGGCTACAAAACCTAATAACGCCATCATAACTACGATAAAAACAGCCGTGCCGTACGGGATTTGAAAAAACTGAAACAAGGTGATATCTCCCAGCGATGTTGAAAAATACCAACTCTCGATATAGGGATAGGCCTCCGCAAAAATAAAAATTCCTGTCATCATGCCGATAAAATGAATCCATCCATCCATTCGACCGGTAACAGAAGCCACACAACACGTACCCGGACAATATCCGCCCATAATAAATCCGACACCAAAAACGACGCCTCCGGCGAGCTGCGGATATATATACGTGGGAAGCACACGAATAGCCGAAAGATCCAGCAAATCCAGTTTATTCAACCAAAACAAGCCCAACATAGCTGTTACAAGCGCAGAAAACATAACTTTGAATACAGACAGATCATTTAGATAAAATTGCTGCGCTAGTTTGACGGCGCTCCCAAAACCGGCTTGCTCAAGAAAAAAACCAAATCCAATACCGATGAAAACCGCTATTATCAGCGATTGTTCAAAACCGATCATATCAAATTTCAAAAAAGGGGCGTTCATTTCCATTGCCTTCTAAAAAATTTGGCGACCAGATACGCCGTTATAAACACGGAAGCGATAAATATCCAACTGCCTACACTCATCAATGCACCTCCCGTCAAAGCCTGACCGCTCGTGCATCCGCGAGCAAGCTTGGAACCCAAACCCATCAGAATTCCGCCGGCAAAAGCAAAAATAAAACGCGTGCGGGTGGATACGCTTTCGGATTTTTCGATTTTAAATTTTAATCTTCCCGAAAACCAACCGGATAACAAACCGCCGATCAGAACACCGGCCATCTCAAATACTAACCAGTCTTTGAGAGGGTTTCCGTTATTGTAATATTCACTGTAAAAAGCGTTCGACTGGATATGCGACGGTGCGACCGTATTTACGGTCGAAGTTAAAACAGAACTCAATGCGCCGGAAGCACCCAGACCTCGTCCCACAATGAAAAAAGACAAGAGTAAAACCAGCCCAAGTCCAACACCCGCCACATAGGGATTCATATAAGGTTTCATCGGTTTCATGGTCTATTTTTTTACCTGATACGATTCATCACGTACATTCCAGTCTTCAAAACATCCGTCGTATAATAAAGCTTCATACCCTAACATACGTGCAACTGTATATACCAAAGTAGCTTGTTGCCCGACATGACAGTAGGTGACAACCGTATCGCCTTTTTTGACGCCTGCATCATCAATGATTTTTTGCAAACTGGCGACGGGTAAAATTTTATTGGTACTATCCGTCAATGTGGAAAAGGGAATATTTCTGGCGCCTTCAATGTGACCGGTTCGCAATATCCCGCCGCCATTGCCGGCGTAAAAATTTTTAGAACGCGCATCTATAATTTTAACTTTTTCAGACGACAAACGCGACTTGACCCATTCTGCATTAGTGATGATTTCCGGATGGAGTTTAAGCGCCAGTGCTGTTTTTTGTACGATCGGTATATTCTTGGTAATCGGACGCCCTTCCGCTTTCCATACATCAAGACCACCATCCAGAACTGCTGTCTGATCATCAAATCCAAAATAAGAAAGCGCGACGAGCATCCGCGTCGTGGTGGTAACACTACCTCTGGTAAACACGACGACAATTTTTGATTTTTGAGAGATACCCAGATTTTCCAATACATTTTTAGCCGTTACGCTATCCGGCATTTCCGTGGATAAATCCGGCGTATCCATAGCGAGCCAGTTAAACCATAAAAATCTTGACCCTGGAATATGTCCTACAGCGTACTCTTTTCGTGTAAAAGCGGTTTGAAGTATCACTAGATCAGAATCATTGATATGATCGGCCAACCACTGGGTTGAAACAAAATAAGGCAATGTACGCTCTGAACCTTCCGCGGACGGGACCGACAGATAAAAAAGAATCAAACAGCAAAGAAGCTTCTTCATAAACAAATTACCTTTTATAAATTTAAGAGGGAAACGAACGGTATAGACTTGCGTAAGTCTTTACGGTTTTAATTGGTTTATGTTTCATGTTTTTACAATGCGTGACACCCGACAAATCTATGCGCTCTCTACTCAGAACAACGCCAAACCATCGCGCATTTAAATATGTAAACTGAAAATCGCTACGCTTATAACTATGCTATTATTTATATATCGTAAAAACATTCGGCAGACGGTTGTCCGCGATCATGAAGGTGTGAACTAAACTTGTATCTTCGTGCATCCTGCTTAAGCCGAGCGATCTACGGCGTCTCGAATCACTTCGGCCGGTTTATTCATATACCCAAAAAGCAGATGTGGAAATTTTTCGCGAACACGCCGCATCAAAGAAGGAACACCGGCCGCTTTGGAGCGATATTCGCCAACGACATCGTTCAGATACCAGTCGGGATCAATATTGAAATTGCGCCACTGAATCAGATGAAGTTTTGTATCGGCTATAAGAGCCATTAGCGCACGTATTTCCGCTTGGGAATCCGTTATACCCGGAAAAACAAAATAATTGATTGAGGCAAATTTTTTATGATCGCGCGCGACCTTCAGCGATCGTACTACATCGTCAAACGTATAGTTGTTGGGTTTGTAATAGCGATGATAAAGATCCGGCTGAGCCGAGTTCATACTCACACGGACACTGTCGAGGCCCGCATCAAATAATCGCACTAACGTATCCGGTTTGCTGCCGTTGGTATTGATATGAATAACACCACGCTTGGTGTGTCGACGTATCGCCCGTATGGAATCTTCGATCAATTTACCGCGTAACAGCGGCTCGCCTTCGCATCCTTGACCAAAACTCAAAATGGCATGTTCGGCCTTTTCCAAATGCGGTACGGCATATTCGACGATTTCTTCGACCGTAGGAACAAACTCTAAGCGATTTTGCGGTGATGGAACGGATTCTTTCGGTTGAAATGAAATGCAACCGACACAATTGGCATTGCACGCCGAGGCTACGGCGACCGGCGCCTCCCAACGTCCGAGAAAAAGATTTTTAGCGTTAGGACAACCGTATTCGATAGCGCAGGCATGACCATGATGCGCCAATAAACGATTATTAGGATGACGAACGATCCACGCATCGACAGCGTGCTTCACTTTTTTATCATCAAAAGACGTCGGCAACTGTTTGATATCTTCATCGACATGCACGGCAGGTACGTAGTAACGACCACGATAATAACCCACTGCGGTAAAAGAAAAAAGCGGAAGCCGGGGCGCTCCTGTGATGGTTTCGTAGGCGGCCATGAGATAATGCGTATATGACGGCGGGATGTATGCAGCGACGGCATACGCATCATCAAATACTATGAGTTCGCCGGTTTTTCTATCGTACCCCATAGCTTTACGTTGAGGTAAGAAATATAATTGCGAACCTTCCGGCAGAGGGATCAATGTATCGGCTGTAACAGGAACCGTATTGTTTCCACTGCGCCCAGCCATGGCAATCTGCGGAATGTCGCTAAATCGCCCTTGCGCATCGCTGATCAGCAGATGAGGTATGGTTTTAAACATGATAGAATGGAATTCGGGGAATTATTTTCCGCGCAGGCGGTTAATTTCGGTTGTCTTTTCGCGAAGGTCTTCGGTAAGGCGGAGGTTTTCAGTGGCAAGGCGCTGATTTTCAGAGGCTAATTCTATCTGACGGCGATTTTCGTCATACCGTTTGACAGCTAACTCTATCGTATTGAGTAATTCGTTGAGATCCCAAGGCTTATTGAGATATCTGAAAATCTCACCGTAGTTTACGGAATTAATCAAAGCCGTCATATCGGAATACCCGGACATGATAATACGAACCACTTCGGGACGGCGCTCACGGACATGACGCAAGAATTCTGAACCGGTCATTTCCGGCATACGTTGATCTGAAATAACGACGGATACCCGTTCGTCCAAAAGCTCCAGACCGGCTTTGGCACGCGATGCCGTTAAGACGTCATAATCGTCTTCAAGTGATTTTTGCAAAACCTTTAAAATTTCGACTTCATCATCTACGATGAGCAAAACCGGTTTTGTTAGCGGCTGGGACATGCCGTTTCCTGTCATAATGAGAAATAGGTAGTATAAAAACCGTTTTAAAGATACAATCAAAGCGTCGCAAAATCAAAATATTTTCTCTAAAAACGGTTTGACTTTATTGGGATGCCGACCTATATTTTTTCCGGATTTTTCAGCCTGTCGCTGGCACTTCCATATACCATTCAAAATACTTTCTATACATCTTCGTTATACTAACGGAAAAGGTAATCTATGGCACATGACGCTCAAGCGGGCTCTTCGACGACGGGTTCGCACCAATTCACGCCTTACATCGCACCGGAACACAATGTACCGGAGTTTACGGCTAAAGCGCTGATCCTCGGTGCGCTTTTCGGTATCATCTTTGGCGCGGCAACGGTCTATCTTGCGCTCAAAGCAGGACTCACCGTATCCGCTTCCATTCCTATCGCTGTTCTGGCGATCTCATTGGGACGCAAACTTTTTAAAACCACGATTCTTGAAAACAACATCATTCAGACCGGTGGATCGGCAGGCGAATCCATCGCTGCCGGTGTGGTTTTTACGTTGCCCGGATTTCTCTTTCTCAGCGCTGAAAGCATGGGACCGAGTTATTTCAACTATTGGACAATTTTTGTATTAGCCATGTTCGGCGGTATTTTAGGAACGTTGATGATGGTGCCGCTGCGCCGACCGTTGATCGTACAGGAACACGGCGTACTTCCTTATCCGGAAGGAACCGCTTGCGCATCCGTTTTGGTTGCCGGCGAAAAAGGCGGTGACTTTTCCAAAACGGCGTATCAAGGTCTTGGCTTTGCATTCATTTATGCATTCTTCCAGAAAGTATTTCACTTCATCGCCGAAACACCGGCTTGGGTCACACAACAAACCAATAAATTTTTTCCTTCCGCCACGGTAAATGGTGAAATCACGCCGGAATACATGGGTGTAGGCTATATCATCGGACCGCGCATTGCCGGGGTGCTTGTAGCCGGCGGTGTGCTCGCATGGCTCGGTTTGATACCGCTGTTAGCATCACTGGTTCCTGCCGCAACGATAGCCGAACAACTTGTCAAACTCGGTTATTTGCCGGATATCCTCACCGCAGGCGGACCGGGCGGCTGGGATCCTGCTACGCAAACTTTTGGCAGTACCGCTACAGCCGTCTATCGTGCGTATGTGCGCCAGATCGGCGCCGGCGCTGTCGCCGCAGGCGGATTTATTACATTGATCAAAACGCTTCCCACGATCGTAAGCTCTTTTAAAGGCAGTGTCGCCTCGCTGAAAAACAAACAATCCGAAGAATCCGTGCGTCGTACGGAACGTGATCTGTCGTTTGGAACAGTAATCGCCGGTTCGCTCGGATTAATAGTTCTTATCGCCATCCTCCCCATTATCCCGGGCGATTCGATCATCAGCAAAATTGTGTTAGGTTTATTGATTATTGTATTTGGTTTTTTCTTCGTAACGGTATCAAGCCGTATCGTCGGCATCATCGGTTCGTCATCCAATCCGATTTCCGGTATGACCATCGCCACCCTCATGGGCACAGCTTTAGTTTTTATCGGTGTAGGTTGGACGGGCAGTTTATATGAACCGATGGCACTTGTCGTCGGAGGTATGATCTGTATCGCAGCCGCTAACGCCGGTGCGACATCCCAGGATCTTAAAACCGGTTACATCGTTGGCGCGACACCGAAGTATCAGCAGATTGCACTTTTTGTCGGCGCGATTGCCAGCTCCGCGATGATCGGATGGACGGTGCAAATCCTTGATACTCCGACTTCCGAAATGGCCGCACAAGGCATCCAGCATGCGATCGGCACAGAAAAATACCCGGCACCCCAGGGAACATTGATGGCTACCTTGATCAAAGGTTTGTTATCATTTAACCTTGATTGGCAGTTTGTTCTTGTCGGCGCATTTGTAGCGGTGACGATGGAACTCTGCGGCGTCAAGTCGTTATCGTTTGCCGTTGGTGCATACTTACCTCTTTCGACGACGCTTCCTATTTTTGCCGGTGGCGCCATCAAAGGTATTGCCGATTGGAATCGTTCACGTAAGGGCGAGTCGGAAGAAGATGCGGAACTTGGCAAAGGCAGTCTCTTTGCGACAGGTCTTGTTGCCGGCGGTGCGCTCTTTGGCGTCATCGTTGCCATCGCAACTGTGTTTGCCGAAGACTTCATGAAATCCATCAATATGGAACATGCTTTCTCCGGTATTTTGGGCCAGGCCGGTTATGAAATTTTCGGTGTTATCTGTTTTGCTATCATGGGCATTACACTGTACCGGGTTGCAATGAAAAAGTAAGTGCCGTGAACTGTTTTTGACTTTATAGAAAACATTACTTATTATTTGAGACATGAAAACAGCACCTATACATATTGAAACATCGTTTTATTATTACTTTTATCGCAACGGATCCCCGCCTTTGGAGATGCGATTAAGGTAGTTTTTATTTTTAAAATCACCGACCCGTTTCCCCAAAGGAAACGGGTTTTTTATTTTCACCCTTTAATGAAAGGAAAACGCCATGACTTTGGAAAATGAAAACCACACAACGGAAGAACTCGAAGTTTGGAGACTTTTGTTCGAACGCCAATCGTCACTGCTGCACCATACGGCATGCCAAACGTTTTTGGAAGGACTCACCGCATTGGATTTTCAACCGGACGCCATTCCTCATTTGAAATCCATCAATGCAAAACTTCGGGATATGACCGGTTGGTCGCTCACGGTAGTACCCGGCATCGTTGAGGATGCGATTTTTTTTGAAATGCTGTCGCGTAAAACATTTCCCGTTACAGGATGGTTGCGATCCAAAAAACAACTTCAGTATATCGAGGAGCCGGATATGTTTCATGATGTATTCGGACACGTCCCCATGCTAACCGATAAACAATTTTGCGGTTTCTTGGAAGGATTGAGCCGCATTGCCTTAGCCTATCCCAACAACACCTTTGTTATTGAACGCCTCGTACGTATGTATTGGTTTACGGTCGAATTCGGTTTGGTACGTGAATCCGATAACGTCAAGATTTGCGGCGCAGGAATCCTTTCATCCATCGGCGAAACGCTGTATTGTCTCAGTGGCAAACCGCCCGTTGTGGAGTTCGATTTACATACCGTATTTGAAATGCCTTTCCGAAAGGATCGTTTTCAAGATCGGTATGTGTTGATCAATGATTTTGAGCAGCTATTTCGATCCGTGAATCAAATGGAAGAAACTTTGTTGCGTTTGCAAAGACAAATTCAACTTCAGGTTTTATCATGGAGTTGTTGAGCGATAAAACTGAAAACAATTGAAAAACACGTTTTTATGGCTAAATTTAGCACATTCAAAAAAGGTTACGGATGAATTCAGCCAATAAATCAAACGAAATCGAACGCATTGCGGACATGCTTCGACTGGAGATGAACAATCGTCCCAGCGAAGATTTTATTAAATCGTTT
This sequence comes from bacterium, assembly GCA_013360215.1. Classification (NCBI taxonomy): domain Bacteria; species bacterium. The sequence continues at coordinate 170,572 of JABWCP010000005.1, forward strand.
ATTCGCCAAATAGACAGCCTTGCGCCCAATGTATTACGGTATTTTCGCTCTACGCTCAGTCAGACTTTGATCGAACGCGAAAATCAAGGCAAAGGTCATCTTAAAATCGAAGCGCTTCTTGAGTTATTGGATTTATGCGATTTACAGGTGTGGCTTACTTCGGCAGGACTGCATGAAAAAGCCGCCCGTAATGTCGTCAAAGGATTAAAAAACCGATCCACGGAAGAACTCAATAGAATCATTCACGGCAAACTCTACATCGAACACGATCGCACGGAATTACTGGAGTTCTTGGTTGATGCCGGTGTTGAAGGTGATGATGCCGAACATTTTGTGAAGCTTGTTCGTGAGATGGATGTGTCCGTAACGGAAATTATTGACCGCATCTTCAAACTTAATTTTCTTGCCGAAAATGCCTTTCGGCAAGAATCTTTGCGTGGTATGATGTCACTGAAAGAAATTGTGACATTATACTTATACTCGGTTTTACAAGTTACGATCAGTGACTATGTGCACGACGAAGAAACGATAAGCGAAATAGCCGCGCGCCTTGCTTTATGTAACAATATGCGCCGTGAATTCGCTTTAGTTCAGCAATTAGAACGCTACTTTTTCAGCACTACATCCGTAGAAGACACCCAAAACAAAACACGGGATTTTTGGATCAAACTGCTGAACGATTACGAAGTGAAGCTGGCGCTGGAGCAATATATCGGTGATGATAAATTGAAACGCTCCGATATGGAGATCGCCGACCTCTATGTAGAGGCCGGGCACATTTTTGACGATGTCAGCGAGATCAAAGATCAGACTTTAGCCGTTATTTCGATCACCTACCGGCTTGATAATCCCGAAGAAACAGGTCATACTGTCGAAGAACTTCTTGCCATCATAGATCAGATCAAACTGCTCACCACCGAGATGGGCCCGCTGAGCATTATGACAAGAGATATTTTTTCGTTTTTTGAAATCCTCGGTGAATCCGATCACAAGAATCGTTTTTTCCACAAAACAATTATTTCATTCCGTTCGTTACTACGCAAATTAGTGGATCTCAACGAAAAAACAGGCGAGCGGGTGACATTGGATCAATTAATTCTCACCTATTTACACGCGCGCCTCAAAGCTTTTCTCGAAGATTACGAGGGCCCGCGGGAAAAACATCTTGAGTCTATCAAAACTCGCATTTCCCATTGCCATGATATGCACCGTCAGTTTGCCATCACGGACCTGGTAGAAGAACATATCTTCGAAAATCCGGGATTGCTGTTGACGCTTTCCGAACCGGATAAATACTGGCCGGAACTCATCAATACATTTGAGCTCAATATCATGCTGGAGATTTATATCGAGCGCGAGTATTTGGTCTCCGGGCATCACGATATGACCAAGCGCCAGATGATGGAAACTTTGCAACAGCTCATCAACGGTATTCAGGAAATTTCCATCAAAAGCCTCAGCGTGGTATTTCTCACAGCGCATCTGGCCGCTATGCAAGATCACGCCAAAAGTAAAACCGTTTCTCTTGACGAAATCATCCAGACCATCGCTCAACTTCGCAAAGATGCGGAGATGGCTGCCAAACAGATCACCGTGGAGTCGCGTGTCAAACACGATATTCTTACGACATTGACTGAACGGCTATTCCGTTTGGAAACGATACAAAGCGCCATCACGCTTAGTAACACTACAGATATCATAGATCGCTTAGATGAAGTGATTGTCGGTTTACGTACACGCAGAGATAATCTGATCGGCGGGAAAATGGATGCCAAAGTTTTGCAGGATGACCTGAATACTTATCTTCATGACTCAAAAGTTGTCGGATTGATTGACGAAGTAGAAAGACTGTATAAAAACGAACTTGCCCAACAGGCCAAACTTGTTGCATCCAAATAGTCGTTATTTCATTGATCGTAAAACTATCGTTGTCTTATTAGCCGTTTGTTCTACGATTACTTCATCAACGAGTTTTTGTATGGCACCAATACGCCGCGCACGGACCGCTTTGCCTTCGGCTTGATCTGATCCTTCCGAAATCCTCGCCATATTCCAAAGTGCATTGTTATCCTGATCCGTGATTCGCACTTCGACGCCGTCATCCCACGCTTCGGTTTCGACATGAATCGACTTCTTCAGTTCAGACGGCTTGGTACTCCGGGCAGCATAGGTTATCGTTTCGCGGCAAGCGGATAGCATGGACTTGATTTTTTCCGATTCAAAACCACGATTCGCCATCATCGTTTGGATCTTATTTTCCGTGTCAAATTCTACATCCGACCCTGGTGTAAATATGAAATGCTCTTTAACGCTTTCACGGCGAGCTATTTTTAATATGACGGCGTCACTATGTTTCGAATCCATCGCTGTGTTATGAATTTTCTCCGGCCCATCGGTCATCGTGTCGGGCGAAATTCCATTGCTGTGTAAAAACATAGTTTCACCCGTAGCCAATACAAATGTCGTGGTTTCAAAAGAACCAAGCCATTGAGGCATACCCAGAGCTCTACCGCGTATAGCGATAGATTGCGTTTGATCCTTTTTTTGCAAAACAGGGTATTCCGACCCCGCATTGATCAACCGTACTCGATGGTCGTGGGTATTGATGATTCCGACACCAAGCGCTATCGTTCGCGTATCGGTATCCCGATGTTTCATAAAATCCGTTTCAAGTTCGTTCATCCATCGCAAAGGGTCTTGCAGAAGCAAATCACTGCGTTTCCAATACGCACTCAGCAATCCCTTCATCAGTGCAGCATAAAACGAACCGATGGCGCCTTTACCGGCAGGATCAGCGATAGCAAAAGCAACAAACCCCGGTTGCGGTTCGGTTATATCGTAAAATTTTCCGTTGTACTCTTGAGCTATCACTAAACGACCATTGATCGTCAGACCGCGCGTTATTAACGGCGATGACCGAAGAGTACCGCCTTGGATTTTTTTTACAACATTGGATTGAGTCTTCAATTCCGATTGTACATCAGACCATGCACGTTGAACGGATTCGGTTTGTATCGTACTTTCCTTTAGGGATTTTACCATGTTTGCTATAGCGCGATGAAGAGCGCCGATCTCATCTTGTGGATCAGAGGAAGATTCGCGAAGTGTATGCGTTTGATCACCGGACGCAACGATCTGAACATCGTCTGCCAACCGACTCAAGGGTAAAAGAATAGTACGACTGAGATACCAACTCAACAAAACTCCGGTCAAAAATCCAAATACGGCCGAAAAAATCAGTACACGTATCAATGCCGATTCGGCGTATGCCATATTAGGAAAGGCCGTATTCCATACCTGCAAAAAAACCACCGACCAGTTATCACTGCGTAGCGGGTATCGCGCAAAAAAAATCTGTTCTACGGAATTACGCCCATATCCTTCGTTTTTTATTCCGCGTATTATGTTTTCATTCCATTGTTTTTCGTTGGTCGCGATGATCTCATTATCATGCAGCAAAAAAACAGATACGCCCGGCATGGATTGTTTTATTTCAAGCAGCCAAGCATTCGTTCTGATATAGAGTAAAATATAACGCTTTTGCCCTTCTGCGGTTTCGAGAGGTATAAAATATTTGAGGGTGTGCCACACAGGGGCTTTATTACCATCGCTTATAGGCTGGAATGACGGTTCGACGAATGCCGGATTGGGCAAATTACGAACGGGATAGTTTTCTTTGTATCCGGTTGATATCGGTTCAGACAAAAGACTTACACCCTGATCGTCCAGGAGATAAACTGAAAAATAATCTTCGGAATGATGTCTAAGGAATTCGGCTAATATACCCGGTTGCCTCCAAAACGGTTCCGCAGTAAGTCGTTTCCTCAAAAACTCGCCTTGTTCGGTATGTTTCATAAAACGATTGTTTAAGTTGGCCCGATAGGACGCCAGACGATCAAGGTTGGCCGACAAATCCGCTTCCTGTATCACGTGATCGATATGGCCGCGAAAAAGATAACCTACGATTACAAAACAAAATGTCATAGCGATAATGATTACGGAACTCATGCGCCGTGCGATACGTGCTGTTTTAGTAAAATATAACAGCGCCAGCACACAAAAGGTCGTACCGGTTATACCTGCCAAAACTAAATACAATACACGATCTTCTTCCGCCCAACGAAAAAGAAAATACACGACACCGGCGAAAAGCAGTAACTGAGAGATTGCAACACGGAAACGGTTTGTCCACCTTGCAGGAAAGGTCATCATTGCGGAATATTCCTCTTTATAAAAGCAACGTACACAATCCGTTTCTGTAATTCAACTTGGGATATTGATGCTAGCCATAGCGATGCTTGAACAAATTAAAACACGTGCTACTGATATGCTCTGCGAAGATTAATATGCAGTATGATTTTTCGTTGGCAACACATAAAATAAAAAACCAATAAACTTCTTTGTTCATTGGTTTTTATTATTTTCGACGTGGAGCTGAGGGGGATCGAACCCCTGACCTCATCATTGCGAACGATGCGCTCTCCCAAGCTGAGCTACAGCCCCAATACAAAACAATTTCAAAGTTACATTTAAAATTTACCAGATCGAACCACTGACCTTCCCGCCTTCAAGCGGGACGCTCTCCTCACGCCCACGGCGTGAAACTACAGCCCCGATACAAAAAGCGGGACGCTCTCCTCACGCCCACGGCGTGAAACTACAGCCCCGATACAAAACAATTTCAAAGTTACATTTAAAATTTACCAGATCGAACCACTGACCTTCCCGCCTTCAAGCGGGACGCTCTCCTCACGCCCACGGCGTGAAGCTACAACTGCATTGCAAAAAAATTTCAAAGAAATTTACCAACTAAACCCACTCAACATCCTGCTTTCGCATCGGGATGTCCTCTAAATCTGAACTAAAGTCAAAAAAACTATTTTAAAAACGATAACTTATTATTCAACGATGGCGCAATCTAAATGACGGCATGTAAAAATACAATGAATTTTTACAGCTTGGAGAAATACTCATGCCGCAACAAACTGTATAAGTAATGATCCACCCGTCGACCTTGGATATCAAAATATTCACGCATAATACCCTCGCGATGAAAACCCAATCGCTCCAGCAAACGTGAAGATGCCATATTTTCGACAGAACATTTGGCCTCAACCCGGTACAAACGGGCTTCGTAAAATATTTTTTTCAACACAAGCCGTATCGCTTCCGTCCCGTAACCGCGCCCCTGAAAAACGGTCGCAATACTGTATCCGATTTCACCGATTTCGTGTTCCCAAGAACGTATCGTCAACGTAATCCAACCGATGGGTATACGATCTTCTGTTTTTTCTATGATCCACTGAAACCGTTCACGGTTATAATCGGGTAAAACATTGGACTGCGAACGTAACAAATCCTGCTCTATCGTATCCACGGTGACCGTACGCAATGGCTGATGCGCTCTTACCGTGGCCTCATTGCGCCATATCACCATCGTCGCCGCATCTTCCGGATAAGGATCGCGCAATACTAAGCGTCCTGACTCACTTTGTGAAGGGGCATGTTCTGCAAAATCAATCATCTTTCAGTTACTCAAACCAATTTTGTAAAATGTTAATCCGTCGAAATCTAAAACGCATCAAAAAATACAATTCTATATAACTAATCGCAAGATTAAGCTTATCAAAATCACCTAAACCCATAAAAAACAGTGCGTGAAAAATCAATATTATTACTTGACAAACGAAAGCTTTTAATATATATTTCTGCCCATTTTGGATAGAATATAATTTTATTATAAACATAGTCTTTTGGAGAGTTCGTCATGGCAAAGTCTAAAGGCAATCGCATCGTGATTACGCTGGAATGCACATCCTGCAAAGACAGCGGTTTGCCCGGTATGTCCCGTTATACCACGGAAAAGAACAAAAAAAATAATACGGAACGCCTTGAAGTAAAAAAATACTGCAATGTAGAACGTAAACATACCCTGCACAAGGAAACCCGTTAATAAGCATTTTTTGTAAAGGAGCTTTGCCATGGCAAAGAAACAAACATTTGTTGATAAAACCGCTAAAGTCGCAGCGTATGCTGAAAAAGTAAAATGCGAAGCCTGCAAACAGGAATCTGTCGCATCGTACGCCAAATTCGTAGAATCTAAAGTATCGGAAAAAACCGGTGCATGGAAATTTTTGGAACGCAAAGTAAAACTCTGCGGTAACTGCGGCACCATGATCGCCTGATCTATTCAAATTTAGTTTTTAAAAGCCCGTATCGGTTGACGATATGGGCTTTTTTTTTAATGCATTGCCGGGTATTTTACTTGCCATTCCTTATACGGCGATCTATATTTTGATGCACATCACATAATTTTATTTTCAATCAACGGTCTTGTACATCAAACAACGAGGTTTATGTGAATTCAGGACTCGCCCGCATCGTGGTCGCGATTGTAGCTTTGCCTTTTGTCATCGCCGCCATCATTTACGGTTCTTGGTATTTTTTTGCACTGATGGGTACTATACTGCTCATCGGCATATCCGAAATGCTAAATCTGCTTCGCCACAAAAACAGTAAACCGCAAACTTTCGCTGCTTTTCTTTGGGGATTGATTTTTCTAGGACTCACGTTTTTCGGTAAAACCGAGCTATTATTACCCGCCTTTTTTATGTTTGCAATATTTGTCATGACTGTGGAATTGTTTCGTAACACCGGCTCGGATATGATGAATATGGCGGCCACATGGATGACCGTTTTTTATCCGTCGTTATTGATCGGATCGATGATTTTACTCCGTAATACCGGCGGCGCGGAGAGTCATAGCGGCGCTCAATTAGTGTTTTTGGTTTTTTTGAGCATTTGGGCATGCGATACATTTGCGTATTATGGTGGCCGAATGATGGGTAAAAATATATTTTTCGAAAGGGTCAGCCCTAAAAAAACATGGGAAGGCGCCATTACCGGTTTTTTTGGTGCATTGATCGGCGTATGGCTCGTACGCTACGTATATCTGACGCTTGACATCCCTTTCATTATGAGTTTGCCGCAAACATTGGTAATCGGTTTTTTGGGCGGTACATTCGGACAGATCGGTGATCTTGCCGAATCTTTGATCAAACGGGATGCCGGCGTCAAAGACAGTGGCGCTCTGCTTCCCGGGCACGGAGGCATTCTGGATCGGTTTGACAGTATGATGTTTGTCGCACCGCTCACCTATGTTTATGTCACTTATTTTGTTTAATAACTCTATGCGCCGGTGGCTGATTGTTTTGGCGATTATCCATCTGACGGGATGTATGCCACACACACCCTCGGACGGCGGAATAGCAACCATCGCTTTGTCATCCGATCCTGAAACGCTAAGCCCTCTTTTTGCTACGGGTACCAATTCTTCCGCAGTGATTTATTTTTTATACCCGGACTTGGTAGAATACGACTTTAATGAAATCACCGGACGCGACACCAATCTCCCATCATTAGCAAACTCCTGGACTATTTCGGATGACTATTCTACGGTGACTTACCATTTGCATACGCATGCACACTGGCAGGACGGAAAAAAAATCACGGCGCATGATTTTGCGTACACTTATCGTTTGTACTTCGATCCGCAGATCGGAAGCGCAAGACGAACACGAAGCGATATCGTACAAACCCGTGACGACGGTTCGATTGATTGGGAAAATGTAATTCGCACGCCGGATGACTCCACGATCGTATTTCATTTCAAAAAAAACACGCCACATCACCGTATGACCGAATGGGCACAACAGACCCCCATTCCCAAACACGTGCTGGATACAATCCCGCCTTCGCGTATTCGTACATCCTGGTTCAATCAGAAACCGGTGAGCGGAAAACATTTTATCTTGGAACGATGGGAACGAAAACAAAACCTGATTCTCAAACGCAATTCGGAATGGACGATACCCGACAAAGCACATCTTGATCAGATAGTGTTTCGTATTATTCCCGATATGACCACACGCCTTATCGAATTACAATCCGGACGTGTGGATGTCGTCGAAGGTGTTAACCCGTCCGATGCCGCCGAACTGCGCAAGCAATCCCGTTTTCGAATCGAACGTCAATCCGGGCGCCGCGTCGAATTTGTCGGATGGAATCATATTGATCCATCGCCCTATATTTCCTCCGGAACCATAAAACCGCACAAATTTTTTTCCGATCAACGTGTACGCAAAGCTTTGAGTTACGCGATTCATCGCGCAGAGATCACACAAAATTGGTGTGGAGAATATGGTCAAATAGCATCAGGTCCCGTATCGCCGGTTTTCCGATGGGCATACAACGATCAACTCCCGGAGATGACCTACGACCCGGATTCGGCACGCATTATCCTTCAAAGTGCAGGATGGGCCGATCATGACGGTGACGGTATTCTAGATAACAACGGAAAGCCTTTTCAATTTACGCTCACCACCAATACCGGCAATCCACGCCGCGAGTTTATCGCACAAAAAATCCAATCGGATCTTTTGCGCATCGGCATCAAAATAGAAATCCAGATGCTTGAAACGGCGGCCTTCAATGCTGCGCTGCGTGAGCGAAAATTAGACGCATTCATCACCGGCTACTCGGTCAACATGAATCTTGACCTGCAACCGCAATTCGGTTCCGATCTGAAAAAAAATACATTTAACGCATCAGGTTATCAAAGTGCTGAAGCGGATAGTTTACTGAATGTTATCTACAACGCAGCTGATCGTTACTCTGTAGCCGACGCTTATCGCGCATTGCAATCCGTTATTTACCGCGATCAACCTGTAACTTTTTTATTTTGGTATGATAATTTGACTGTGTTTAATAATCGTGTCCGCGGCACACACGCAGACATCTATTCGCCATACCACCGTTTTTGGGAATGGTATATCGAAGAAAATCCATAGCTGTATGTTGAGATTTATATTAAAACGCGTGCGCACGGCGATCCCGATGATTTTCGGATTGCTCACGGTGACTTTTTTTTTAATACGATTAGCGCCCGGCGATCCGACATCACTTTTTATTGATCCATCGATAGATCCGCAAGCGGCTGCTCAACTTAAAGAAAACCTCGGCCTTAATGATCCTTTACCCGTTCAATACGGAAAATGGCTGGGTGTCATACCGCCGTTTGAAGGTTTATTGCAAGGCGAACTGGGTATTTCATTTAGCAAACAAATACCCGTTGTAGAAGTGATTTCGGAAGCACTAATCAATACGCTGATCCTAACCGTTGCTGCTTTGATTGTGGATATTCTTGTCGGCGTCGGGCTCGGCGTTATATCGGCGTTACGCAGGGGTACGGCTTTTGACCGAATGACAACTGTCGTAGGTTTATTTTTTTATTCGATGCCGCATTTTTGGTTGGCGCTGGTTTTGATTATGATTTTTTCACTTTATTTGGGCTGGTTCCCGGCTTCGCAAATGCATAGCATCGGTTACGAAGTGTGGCCTTTCTGGACACGCGTGCAGGATTTGCTGGCGCACATGGTGTTACCGGTTTTTGTGTTGGGGATTGCTTCTGCCGCTTCGACGATTCGTTATGTGCGCAGTAGTATGTTGGAAGTTTTGCAGCAGGACTATATCCGCACGGCGCGTGCCAAAGGATTGCCGGAGTCTACGGTGATATGGAAACACGGTTTACGCAACGCATTGTTACCTTTGATCACGATCATCGGATTATCGTTTCCATTTTTACTGGCGGGCGCTGTCGTTACGGAAGTTGTTTTTGCGTGGCCGGGGATGGGACGGGTTATTATTGATGCGATTTTTGCACGGGATTATCCGCTGATCATCGCCAACACCATGATGGCCGGCGTATTAGTTATCCTGGGAAATCTTTTAGCTGATATATTGTATGCAGTAGCCGACCCGCGTGCACGTGCGGAATAATATTGCTTTAGTGTGCGGTACCCAAAGCCTGAAGTTTTAATGCGATGACTTCCGCTAAATTGGCCGCCTCCATATTCGGAGCAAACGTATCATCCAATGCCTGAATTCTGTTAACCGCCCCCGGATAATTTCCCAACTGATAATAACAGCTGGCCTGAACCCATATCAGATCTTTATGTGTCACGCTGCGATCAAGCGAGAGTTTGAACTCCGGTTTTTTTCGCAACACAAAGGCCGTTTTATCCAATGACTGCAAAAGACTCCCGGAACCCCACAGCGTAACACTCCAACCGGCATATCCGTCCGGTATCGAATCCAAAGCTGCTTCTGAAAAATATACATTCGCCGTATTCAGATCGTTGAGTCGCATCGCGGACCAACCCGCACCAACACGCGCCGTCGAACCTTCGGTCGCGATCAAACTTTCATAACGACTTAGTGCTTCTTCATAATCACCGTCTTCAAACAACTGTTGCGCCTTTTCGATAGCCGTTTCATCTTTGGACGGGCAACCTGTAATCCAAAAAACGGAAACCAATAAAATCAAATAGCGGATAGATAAAGTTTTCATTTTACTAAAACCATTCTGCGTGTTTGTGTGAATGCGCCCGAACTTAAACGATACAGATATACGCCCGAAGCTACCGCGAGGCCTTTTTCGTTTTTACCGTCCCAAATTGTTTCAAAATTTCCAGCCGGTTTATATCCGCTGAAAAGTGTTCGCACTTCCTGCCCGAGCATATTATAAATTTTTAACGTCGTATGTCCCGGTTGTGAAATCGCAAAACGAATGGTCGTGGACGGATTAAACGGATTTGGATAATTTTGATCAAGGGCAAATGTTTTCGGTTGCACGATATATTCGGGATCATAAAACACCGCGATACGTACATTTTTATGAATGCGTGTTTCAACCGCGCCAAAGCGACCTTCTCCGGAAAGGCGTTGCCATTGATGATTTTCATAAGCATAGACACCGATACGCCCTTCATCAAAATTTTCATCCGCCGCACGCAACGCGCTTAGATGATCCTGATATCGGACATGCACGGTAACTTCGGCTGAGGAAGCCGTATTCAGCACATTCACCGCATCCGAAAGCGGGCGCAACAACATCGGGACATTCCCGGTTTCAGCTTGATCTAAAACAAGATATCCGCGTTGATTACCTTCAAAAACAAAATTACTGTAGGTTGTTTTTTTGTCCAAAGAAACTACCGTGTAACTTCGTCGAATCGTATCCTTATTTCCGGCAAGATCAAATACTTCACCCACGACCGGTATTACACCGACAGATTCGATGCTGTAGTCGCCGAAATACACTCCGTTGTTTGACTCGATATCAATCACCTGTCCGTTGGCGGTAAGCGCGGCCGAAGCGATGGTTTCGTTACTTCCCAATGCAAACCGAATACGCTGAAGTAACGGCGAAGATAATGCCGCCAGATATGCCACCGGCGCCGTATTGTCCTGCACTACGACACGGAATGTATCCGATACCGTAAATTCACCGTCGGAAGCAATGATGCGTACGGAAACGTTACCAAAAAAATCCGCTGTACTGCGCAAATACAAGGAATCATTAGAAATCAACGGGTCTACCCCATCGGCAAATTTGACGAACGAAAAAGTCAGCGCGGTATGGTCCGCATCATAAAATACGGTTGAAAGTTTTTTGATCAGAACCTTACCGAAATTTTGCGGCAGCGTCGTATCCGATATTGTCGCCAAACGCACGGGTCTGTCGTTAACCGGTACAATTTGCAAGACCAGCGTATCCTTGGCTGACAAATCAGACAGATCCGTAGCTGAGAGATACAATTCCATCGAACCGGTCGAATCCTTTAGCGGCGTAACATACAACGTATCGCCGGAAATCGCTGCGACCGATTTGCTATTGGAAAGTAATACACCATACGTGACGGGTTCCAAATCCGGTTCCGAAAAAATCATCGGCAGATACAAAATCGCCGTACGGGCCGCATCCTCTTGTACACTCGTATCACGGGCTGCAAATATTCTACTCGGCGCATCATTGGCTGCTGTTACGGTAAAAAAAACAGTGTCGCGGATTTCCGTGTTGCCATCGGATACACGGATTTCAAGTGAAGCGCTTCCAAAAAAATCTCTATCCCCTTCCACGTACAACGAATCGTTAAGGATATAACCCTCGACGCCGGCATTTACTACAAAAGAAGAAAAATCAATCACACCATCATCCGGATCACTATAATAATCTGGCAAATAAACCATCGCACGATACGAAAAATCCTCCGCAAAACTGGTGTCCCGCAACAGCGACGTACGCGCCGGCGGATCGTTGATCGGAATGATTTGAAGTTGGAATGTGTCGCGATTGCTCAAAGGCGTGGGATCGGAAGCTTCGATGATGACCTGGCTCTGACCGTTGAGGTTATTTTGTGACAAGGCATACAAACTGTCACCTGAAATACTCAACGCAACAAACGGAGACGGCGTATGCACTGAAAATGTCATTGTTTCACCATCCGCTTCATGAAACACCAATGGCAGATAGGCTAACAATTGTTTTCCAAAATCCTCTTGTAAATTTTTCGGCCCGATCGGAGTAGCTACTTTCGGCGCATCATTTTGTTGCGTTACCGTGACAAGGAGCGTATCGTATGCAAAGTTACCGGAATTATCCTGCGCTTCAACGATCACTTCAAACAGACCGGATGAATCTTCAGATGAAAAGAACTCCAATGTGTTACCGGTGACCCACGCATCCGCTCCCGATACCAATGTACCGGCAGAAAAAGTAAGCGAACTATTTTCCGGATCGGAAAAAATATCATGGAGGTTCGTTATGATCGTACGAGTGCCGCTATCTTCTGCAAATGTAGTATCCCGTATCATTTGTATCCGTTCGGGCGAACGGCTCAGCGTCGTCTGTTCACCGACAGCCGCGTCTGTCAAATAATCCGCATCACTCCCCGTGCCGTTATACGTGAAAACAGAAAAATAATATTTTACTCCACGCGATAATCCGCTGATACTCACGGACGTTCCGCTGCCTGCAAAAACAGCGTAGGTATTACCGCCAAGATCCGTGCCGCTGCCAAACGTCGAATTCGCTGTAATACTTTGACCGTCATTGGGTGCAAGCTCGATGAGCGCATCGGCGCGGACAAGTACCAAATGATAGTCGCCGTCACCACCCTGCCAAGCGATGGTCATCGCCGAAGAATCAATCCCGCTAAATACGACATCCGATGGCGGCAATGTCGGTTCACTGAATGCGCACAAACCCGTTACGGCCAGTGTCTGTGTAACACCGCTTTCATGTACGATCACACTGTCATACGATCCGGTAACCGAGGGCGCAAAACGCACATAAATTGTCGTAAGCTCAATTACCCCGCCGGTTTCAGGAAGTGTAATATTGGAACCAAACACGCCTCCGCTGGTTGTAGAGATTTCAAATCCATGCGGCGCATGTATTAATAAAGAACCGCTCAAACCCGTAGCCGACACGGCATACGAAAACTCATCAGAAATCGCACCGGGCGCTGTAACCGGAAACGGTTGCAGGTCCCCTGAAAGTGAAATTTCCTGAGCCGACAGATACGAACGAAGACCGCCCGCAAAAAACATTACAAATAAATACACTCGAATGTAGCGCATGCGAATTAGTTATCCGATTTACGACTGTGACAATTATACAAAAAAACAACCTATTCGGGCTAAAAAATTATTTTATCAATTGAAGAACGGCATTAAAATCATCCGGCAGCTCCGAATCAAAGCGCATTATTTTTTTAGTTGTCGGATGAATAAAACCCAGCGTTTTGGCATGCAGCGCCTGACGTGGTATCAGTTCTAATATATTTTCAGCGTGCTGTTTTTTCTTTTTTTCTCCGCCCGCCAAATTCGGATTATCTCCGCCATACGTTTTGTCGCCAAGTATCGGATGACCGATATAGTTCATATGCACGCGGATCTGATGCGTTCGCCCGGTTTCCAGCTGGCATCGAATCAATGAAACGCTTTCGTACGCCGTTATCAATTCGTAATGCGTGATAGCGTTTTTACCTTCTTTAGTCACGGCAAATTTTTTTCGATCCTTCGTACTCCGACCGATCAGAGTTTCAATCGTATCTTTTTTCTTTTTGGGTTTACCCCATACCAGCGCCCAATATTCGCGCTCGATATTATGATCTTTAAAAAGTTTACTCAGATGACGGTGCGCCCGATCATGTTTGGCAACTAATAAAAGACCGCTGGTGTCTTTATCAATACGATGCACTATACCCGGACGCAACTCACCGTTGATACCCGACAAATCCTGCACATGATGCAGTAAGGCATTGACCAGCGTACCGGTATAATTAGCATACGCCGGATGAACAACCATGCCGGCCGATTTATTAACCACCAAGATATCATCATCTTCATATACCACACGAATAGGAATATCTTCGGCTTGCGCTTCGACTTTTTCCGGCAAAGGTAATATTACTTCGATCCGATCGCCCGGGCGTATCATATACGATTTGGCAACAAACTTACCGTTGACACTGACCATGTTTTCCGACACCAGCTGTTGCGCGCGCGAACGTGAAAGATTTTCGATCGCGTGGGTCACAAAGTGATCAAGACGTTTGGGGCGTTCGTTGGCCGGTATATTGAACTGATACTTTCGCATGCTTTCAGGAATTCGCCGTTGAATGAATGCCGTTAATTGTGTAACATAGTCAAAACAATTCTGAATTTCAATTTGCTGTGGCACATTACCCGGTTTATTTTTCCGACTCTACCCTTGCGTTACACCGCTCGGATTATCACTCCCTTTTTGGCAATGATGCACCTGTCGTACAGGAAACCGCACGTATCCAGATCGGTGATACGGCCCTCACCGTCGCCGTGACATTATCCGACAGCAATGCGCTGTGTCTTACGCCACAAGATAGTTTTCGATTAAAACTTAATCCCTCTATATTGACATCAACCCCGACACCGGATTTTCTAAAAATCATTGTTATGGTACATGCCCGTGGAAAAGAGACCCGCTTTAATGGTACCTTGCAATTGATCGAACGCGAACTTCTTTTGCAAAAACACGAAATGACACAGCTTAAGCTAATTCCCGGCCAAGTGGTTTTTCTTGCTGCGCGCAAAGGACGTGATACGATTTTTGGCGGTGTGCGCGTCATCGAAGTCAGCGGCGCCAATCGGGCCAGGATACCACGTGATGAAGCACAAGGCGCTCTTTTACAGGAGAACGATCTGCTTTACCTCACCGGGTTGGGTACGCCGAATTCTATTCCCGTTTCGGAAACACCGGCTTTACCCGAACGTTTTCTAGCGCTGGATCTGAAACCAGGAAAAAGCGGTACATCATGGATTACCGAAAAAGACGTGTGGCAAGCCATTCTCAAACACAAAAAAATCTGGGTCCCCAAAAATGCCCGCCTTACTCCGGCCGCGGCAGATCTCGGCAAATCACATCGCATTTTTGAATTTGAAGCATGACGCTTGATTGGTATGAAATTTTCGGATTTGTAACGGGTGTCCTGTGCGTCGCCCTCCTGATCCGTCAGAATATCTGGAACTGGCCGGTCGCTATCGGCAATGCCGTGTTCTATATTATCGTATTTTATAATGCACGTTTGTATGCCGATGTGGTGTTGCAGTTTTTTTTCATCGGCATCAATGCGTATGGTTGGATAGTCTGGCTGCGACGCGGACCTCAAGGTGAGACGCTGCACGTCAACTCAATGGATAAGGTCGCATGGCTTTGGTCTCTGTTGGCGATAGCGGCAGGCACGACTTCCCTCGGAGCATGGCTCCATTATAATACCGACGCCGCACTGCCGTATGCCGATGCCTTCGGAACGGCCACCAGTTTGACGGCTCAATTTTTGATGGCCCGAAAAAAATGGGAAAATTGGATTTTGTGGATCGCCATCAATATCTGGTATATCGGTTTATATTTTGTTCGGGACCTCTATCTTACCCAAGTCCTTTATGTGATTTATCTCGGCCTTGCCATCGCGGGCTTGATCGAATGGCGACGCGCTTTTCGCAACTCCAAGCAATCCCTTACCAACTAACTGTAACACAGGTACCATCTGATGCGCGAACAACAGTATGACTCGGAATCCTTTGTACAAATTGATTTCACCAAACAACGTATCGCACTGAATACCTACGATACCTGCACATTTGAACGATGCGATTTTTCGAAATCGGATTTGGCGGAAGTTTGTTTTTTAGATTGCCGGTTCATCGGTTGTAATTTTACTTTGTGCAGCGTGGGCAACACCGTCTTCGGTAATGCTGTTTTTCAAGAATGTAAAATGACGGGAATTAATTTCGAAAAAGCCAATACGGCGTTATTCTCCGCTTCATTTATCCAATGCGACCTCAGTTCATCCCTATTCACCAAAATAAAACTCCGTAAAACACAGTTTGATAACTGCATATTAAAATCGGTTGATTTTACGGGATGCGATCTGACCGATGCAAAATTGTCGGCCAGCGATCTAGCGGGAGCGCATTTTGAAAATACCATACTTGAAAAAGCGGATTTACGTACCGCGTTCAATTATTCGATTGATCCGGATATCAACCGCATACGAAAAGCGCGTTTTTCACAAAGCGGTTTACACGGTTTGCTTGAAAAACACGGAATAGAAGTCAGTTGAATTATTTAACCCGACCGAAAGTTATGACAACAACCTCGAAAACAAAAAAACAACGATGCTGGTGGTGCGGCGACGACCCTTTGTATTGCGAATATCATGATAAGGAATGGGGCGTACCAGTACACGATGATCAGAAAATATTTGAGTTTTTAATTCTCGAAGGATTTCAGGCCGGGCTGAGTTGGATAACGATACTGCGCAAACGCGATAATTTTCGCAAAGCGTTCAAACAATTTGATCCTAAAAAAGTGGCACGCTTCTCAAAAGCGGACGTCAGCCGTCTGATGCAAGACACCGGTATCGTGCGTAACCGACTCAAAATCGAAGGTGCGATCAACAACGCCAAATGTTTTCTCGAAGTACAAAAAGAATTCGGCACATTTGACCGTTATATTTGGTCTTTTACCGGGTATAAAACGCTACGCAATCCAAAACGCTCCCGCGAAAATATCATGGCCACTTCGCCGGAATCAGATGCCTTGTCCACTGATCTGAAATTGCGCGGTTTTAAATTTGTCGGTTCGACCGTCATTTATGCGCACATGCAAGCTTCCGGAATGGTAGATGATCATGTCAAAGGATGTTGGAAGCACAAAAAGCGCTAAAACTTTTTAATCGTTGCACTAACTCCACCTCGACCGGTTAACCCGAAGGTGGGTTATCTATTTCTTATTAACCCAAAAAAATCGCTCGGACGAAGCCGTCTGACCGGACAACAGATCTTTGACGGTAATCGTCAAAACGCATTCGCCTTCCGGCAATTCGCTGATATCAAATCCCACGTATTCCCGTTCTGTCGGCAAGGTTCCGGTTTTTTGTGTCACCGACGTGATCGTCGCTTTACTCCTACCAAAAAGTTTACCTACAGCCCGCGTTAAAATATTTCCGCGTTGAACCGGTGCCAACGTATAACTGATTTCGTAGGATGTCACGCCTTTTAGATCACGTGTCAGATTGTTAATTTCATAATACACCGACAGCGGTTTGCGGCCGGCAAAGTGATCGCCGGCAAAAGGCACTACACGTATACGTGTATCGGGTTTGATAAATTTATCTTCCAGCGAACCAACCGTCACCGAAACAGCCGGCTGAATATCACTGATGGATAAGTCGGCGGCGATAAAATCACGCACCTCCACATCAAAACGATACACCCCTTTGCGCTCGTTGTTATTATTAATCAGCTCAAGTCCTAGAATATACGTACCCGGTTGCAATAACGTACGCAACTCGTCTATAACAAAAAGCGGCGCGTCCCGATCGACAACGGCTATTTTAAATTCACGGTGAAGCGTAGTAATCTCTCTGTAGTTGGTGTCCAAAATACGCGCATTGGCAAATAGAAACGCCGTACTTGAGGAATCAGCTATACGCAAGGTCTGCAACTCACGGATCGGAATCATATAATAAAAATCAACGCGAGTAGATTTATTTTTCCCCTTAAAACACGCATACGATGCCGCAAGCGACACCGAAGGAATTTTGTCCAACGTTTCAGATTTTTGAAGACCCGGTTTATTCGTACCTTCGCGCCCCAAACGTATTTCAGTTTCACTGATAATATTTCGAAACGCATTACTACGGCTGCGTTCTACGGATATTGCATCTTCACGTGCCTGAAGCCGCGCGGCCGTCTGCTCGTAAAACGGGTGCAAGTTGCGACGTGCTTCCATCATCGCTTTAAGTTCCTGAAACTGCCCAGCCGCACTTCCCGACAGACTCAAAGCATCGGTCAACGGGCGCATTTCATAATAACCGCTGCCCGGATCTACAAAATCAAAATGTGCATTGGCGGATTCATAAACCCACGATTCGGTCCGGGTATCAGTATAAAAGTGATCGGGTTTGCCCATACGCATAAAAACTAATCCGCGTTCATCATAACCCGGAAAGGTGCGTCGCGCGTAATAGCGTTTTACATGACGCAAACGTTTATAATTTTCAGCAAGTTTAGCATTAGCCGAGTCGGCAAGATTGGGAGTCCGTTTTGACCAAAAGCGACGAAGAAAATCTTTTTTTGCATCGAGCGTATTCAATGTATTCCACTGCTCAAGTTCGGTTCGGGCCGCGATCGCCCACGCCTCTTCAAAAAGTTGATGTACCTGAGATTCATCCCGCAATGCATCGAGACCTTGAAAAAACAATCGTGTACCGCGTGCTGTTTCACCTGTTTCCAAGGCCACCTGAGCCATCTGAAGTTCAAACCATCCGCTGCTTTTTTCTGTACCTGCGGCATGGGTTAGAATGGAATTGGCCTCCGTAAAACGCTCCTGATCAATAAGAAGTGTACTATACGCTGTCCAAACCGATACAAACCAAGGGCCGGAAATGACACGAGGGTTTTTCATCATCCTCCGATAGATATTTTCCGCATAAACCGGTTCATCAGCCAACTTATGCACCTCGGCTAAAAAAAGTTGCGCCTCCGCATCTTCCGGATCGCGCTGCATAACGCGGTTAATCAGTTTTTTCTCTTTGGTGTCCGCGCCGCCTAAAAGCTGTTGCAAAAGTCTGGGCCCGGCTGACTGTGTTTGAAGTTGTTTGATGCGCGCGCCGACATACAGTTTGATCAGGACATTGTTTGTGGATGTATCTTCGATCACCGGCTTTATCAAATCAATAATCGCTTCATACGATTGCGTTTCAGTATACGCGCGACCCAAGGCCTCCATAATAGCCTGCGAAGAGGGCTCTCGTTCGAAGGCTTCCTTCAGCGAATCAATGCGCTGATCCGCCGGATTTTCATTTTGAGCATAGATCGGGGAGCACCACAAAAGCAGAGCCAACACAACAAGTGTAAAACGCATAAATGATTTTTTGGATAAGATAGATTGAAAGATAATAAAATTACCGACTTCGATGTTGATTCCAATACCCATACAACGGCAATCCGGTTATGATAATTCCCACACCGATCAATGATGAACGCAAATCTTCCATGACCGCATTACCGATCAAAAAAGCCGCAAACGCAATAAACACGATCGGAGTCCAGGGATAACCCCATGCGCGGTATGGTCTTTCGGTTTGCGGGTCTTTTTTTCTCAACACGATAACCGCCATGCACGCCATCGCATAAAAAAACCATGATGCAAATACGACGTACGTGGTGAGTTGCTCGAAAGTACCTGTGAATACTAATCCGCAGGACCAAACGCCCTGTGCGACAATCGATACCGCCGGTGTACCAAAACGCGGATGCACATCGCCGATTTTTTCAAAAAAACGACCCTCGCGGGCCATCGCGTAATAAATACGTGCACCGCTGAGGACAAATCCGTTATTGGCACCAAACATGGAAATCATGACCGATCCCGCGACAAAAGCTGCCCCTTCGGGTCCCATTAAAATTTTAGCCATATCCGATGCGACCAGCGAAGAAGCGCGCAACTGATCCGCGGGCAAAACATAAAGATACGCCATATTGATCAAAACATAGAGCCCGATGATGAGCGCGGTAGATACGACCAAAGCGCGAGGTACATTTTGTTGCGGATCACGCACTTCACCGGCCACATAGGTGATTTCGATCCATCCGTCAAACGCCCACAACACGGCAATCGTGGCAAGACCAAAAGCGCCGATCCAATGACCGGAATTTGGGTCAGAAAAAAGCGGCGTGAAATGTTCGACCGATCCGCCGGGCACTACGATCGGAATAATGATCAATATTCCGAGGGAAACAATTTTGAGCAGCGTCATGAAGTTTTGAACGGCCACACCAAAAAGGATTCCGACAACATTGATGGCGGTGAGAAATATGATGCTGGCAATCGCCACCGCTTTTATTTCATCCGGTGCAAACGGGATAAAATATCCGAGATACGTCGCAAAACCCACAGCTACGGCTGCAATAGAGCCGGTCATAATCACTGCGAAATTGGCCCATCCGTAAAGAAAACCCCACATCGGCGAAAAAGCGCGGCTGAGGTATATATAAATTCCTCCGGCCTTTGGCATCATCGCACCCAATTCCGCCAAACACAAGGCACCCAACATACTAACCAATCCACCGACGATCCATGCCGTCATGATCCAAACCGAACCCTGAAGATAACCCGCCACGGCCGCCGGTACAATATAAATGCCGGAGCCGATCATGCTGCCCGCATTGAGCATGATCGCATCCCACAACGTGATAGATTGTGCGAGTTCTTTTTTTTCTGTCATTCGCAGTTCGACTTAATCGCTTTAACGAGTATCTTGTGAAACCGTTTGATAGTTTTTTTTGAGTAGGTTTTGGAAATGATACACGCCGTTTTCACACTCTACCGAAAATCGACCTCGGTCATACACGTCCGATAGAAGTCCTTTGTGTACATGTTCGCAAATATCACAATCTTCTTTTTGTACTTTGTCACTATAGGCGATATCATCTTCCGCCACCGCTCGTTTGGCCTCCGTCGAAAGATCCGCGTAAAAATAGTCAAAGATCACATGACACCGTTCGTGACCGTCGGGTATGATACGATTGACCTGCAAACGTCCCGGTAAAATATTGAGCATAAAATTAGGCCAAACAAAATAATACAACGCCTCGCCTTCATTGGTCTTATATACGTTGCCCTCGTCGGAAAAAGGACTGTACTGTATCGAATAATATTCATACGTCTCCGTCACATACTGCGCATAGTCAAGCATGGACGTAAGTTCCGGATGAACGAATGGCAAGTGATAACCTTCCAGATAATTATCGGCATACACTTTCCAATTGGCGCGCACGGGATACACAATGCGCTTATAAAACGTGAGGTTCGAAAACAAGCGCCGCTCCAAGTCCGCATCATACGGCTTGCGCGATATGCGCTCTTGTGCACCTTGAAATAACTTGGTGAGCGGCATAGGATTTTTCTCAAGCGAAACGAAGACCAATCCACCCCACACATCCACCTGTAAAGGCACTAAGCCGTAATCCTTTTTATCAAAAAGATCTACGTAGTTCCACCGCGGGATGCCGCGCAACGATCCGTCGGTTTTATATGTCCATCCGTGATATTGGCACTGCAGGACTTTATTGCACGTACCGCGCGCATCGGTGACCAGGGGTCCTCCGCGATGGCGGCATACATTATAAAAGCCGCGAAGATTGTTTTCCGTGTCACGCAAAACCACTACCGGATTATCGGCCACCGTCGCCGTGAGGTATTGGCCCGCTTCCGCCAACTGCGAAACATGACCGACGTACTGCCAGGATTTAGAAAAAATATATGCACGATCCACAGCGTGAAAACGCGCATCCGTGTACCACGACGACGGTATGGTCGAGGCACGTTCTAAAGGTTCAATTAAGAATTGAGAGGCATCAAAATCAGGTAACATAGGAAATATCTTTTTTGTGCATGGCAATTATAGAAATGCGGGAATAAAGTACACGGAATCGCGGTTAGTCACAACAGATTTTCTTCGCTTCGCTGCATAAATTTTACCCTCTAGAAGTTAAGAAACAAATCAACTCTTGTGAAGCGGCTTGTTTTCCTTTATAATTGTCGAAATCTTTTTTCGGAGGTTACATGAAACGCAGATGGTTTATTTCTGTCATGACCGTACTGATCTTCGGATCGTGGTACGGATTTGTAAGCTGCCAGACCAACCGGCCTAAAAACATCAAAGTGCTTGATGAACTGAAGGACGCCACCATCGAAGAGATCAAAGAATCCATGCGCTTATACACCCTTTCTATGGGCGTCGAATGCGACTATTGCCACAATAAGGATGATTATGCGAGCGATGAAAAAAAGGAAAAAAATATTTCGCGCGATATGATGCGCATGGTCCGGGCGCTCAACGAAAGTACATTTAAAAACGCCAAAGAAAGTGTTACTTGTTATACATGCCACCGCGGCGCCGTAAAGTTAAAAAACATTCCGCCCGGACTGTAAATTCCAGATCCGATCATTTGTCAAAAAGTTGTAAAATCGTTTTCCGCTTTTCCGATTTCGCTTGACTTTCCACCCGTTTTACCTAATTTGAATTATAGGTACAGTACTTAAAGTAAAGACTTAACCATCGCATGATGCGGACTTTTTTACATACGGCATTTTCCAAAGCGTTGATATTAACGTATATCTTCATCGGATATCTCGCTATTACGACGACGGATACGCCGCAGTGTGTGATCTACGCCCAACATGTGATGCAGACCGACCCGACGACTGTCCCTTCATCGGTCACCATCAAGGTCTTTGCGGCACGCCACATACAGCCTGAAAAACAATCACGCTCAATAGCTTACGTCAGTCTTTTTGATTTCGTTATACCGCCGGCATGCGCAACGCTCTTACGTGTTGTTAAATCAACGCATTTAACGACGTACAACGGATTTTCCATAGAGCAGCCCGCCAGAGCCCCGCCCATCGCATAATTATTTCCTAAAACCAGCAGTACACAAAACAATCGCTTTTAAAGTGTGTGCATTCGTGTGTTCGCGATAAGCGACTACACCAATCGACATATTTTAATCGGAGGATATTACCTCATCCGAAAAAAGCCTTTGTGTACCGTATTTCATCATCTTTAAAAACACATAAGGAAAGATTATGTCAAACGCAGCTTCAACCCCCAAAACAGGTTATATCGCATTCGGTATTTATGTAGGCATCGTTGTTCTCGGTGTCGTGTCTTTTTGGATATTTGCTTTGACACGCTGACAAACTCAATGATAATCACATATTGCACGCGATCGTACGCCAATATCTTTTTGACGTACCAATAATCGTGTGCTCATTAAGCCACGAAAGTTCTATATGAAAACGCATACACAACTTACATCGGAAACCAAACCCAAAAGGGATTATTTATTTATTTCACTTATGGCTTTGATCGGCCTAGGTATTCTCTCATTTATTTTACGTTTAGCCGGATTGATTTGATCAACCGCTACATAATACATGAATCATTTTATCAGGAGAAGAGTGTATGTCTGAGGAATCCAAAGTGAACCGTCTTTTTTCAAGGCCGGTGATGATCGGAATATTTTCCGTTTTACTTTTTATTTCGGCGCTTTTGTTTGTTCGCGATCCGCTTTTCCAACAATCGTCAAGTGGACAATGGTTGTTTTTGAGCATTCCGGTCGAATTTATTTTGTTTGGCCTTACACTGCTGTGTGTTGCTCTGTTTCACCATTATGTTTTACAAGTGGCGTTGACAGGGCTTGCCGTCATTTTGACTTACAAATTAAGCTTTACTTCATTTGATGCCGTCGCGCACATTCATCACGAATGGGCGATTGTCGTTAATTTGCTCGGTTTGCTGGTAGGGTTCGCCATTCTTGCCAAACATTTTGAAGAATCGCATATACCGGAAATCCTTCCGAAGCACCTTCCCAATGGCATGGCCGGACCGCTGGTATTGCTATGCATCACATTTGTATTATCCTCTTTTCTGGATAATATCGCTGCGGCAATGATCGGCGGCACGATCGCACTAACGGTTTTTCGCGGTAAAGTGCACATCGGTTTTCTTGCCGCTATCGTCGCTGCAAGCAATGCCGGCGGCGCAGGAAGTGTTTTGGGCGACACGACCACGACGATGATGTGGATTGACGGCGTCAGCCCGTGGGATGTACTTCATGCATACTATGGCAGTATCGGTGCATTTGCCTTTTTTGCCATCGTTGCTTCAATACAACAGAACAAATTGCAAACCATCATCCGCGCTGAAGGTTCCGAAAACCATTCGATCGACTGGGGTAAAATCTTAGTCGTAGCTCTGATATTAGTCGGTGCAATTGCCACCAATATACTTCTTGATTTTCCTGCACTCGGCGTTTGGGTTGCAATTTTTATTGGCGCCTTTATCCGCAAAACCGCATGGCATGAAATACCCGTCGCGCTCAAAGGCAGCATCTTCCTGGTTTCTTTGGTGCTCAGCGCTTCCATGATGCCTGTTGATCAACTGCCGCCGGCCGCCTGGTTTACCACATTTATACTTGGATTCGTTTCCTCCGTATTCGACAACATCCCTTTGACCAAACTGGCCTTGGATCAAGGCGGATATGATTGGGGGGTTTTGGCTTATGCCGTCGGATATGGCGGATCCATGATTTGGTTTGGTTCTTCGGCGGGTGTGGCCATTTCAGGTATTTTCCCCAAAGCCAAATCCGTCGTGTTTTGGCTCAAAGACGGGTGGCATGTCGCTGTCGGTTATGTGATTGGCTTTTTTATTATGCTGGCTTTGTGGGGCTGGGAACCGCATGAAAACCACAAAACCGAAAAAAGCGAATCGCTTAAACAACCATCAACCGAACAAACGCATTAGATTCCTCTCCTCCTGATTCAGCGAATAGTCGGTGTTGCACTCAGCGCACCGGCTATTCAGCTTTTTGTAACACCCCCGTTACATGTAATTTAGCTTGAAAACGCCGCCTTACCTGTTTAATTTGCATGTGCATTTCCGGTTCTACACTTCACCGAGGAGTTTTATCCATGAAATCTCGTTTTGATTTTTTCATCATCGTTTTGTGCGTTTGCGGCGTAGTGACTTTGTCCGCTCAATCTGCTGCCGATTTAGTCCAACAGGCCAATGAAAAATTTTCATCCGCCGGTTCGGAGAAAGAATACAAAGAAGCCGCCGGAATTTATGAGAAAGCGGCCGCCGCCGATTCGACCCTGGCTATCGCATGGGCAGGTCTTGCCAAATCGCACGCCATGATCGGCAATATCGCTTCGCTGAACTACAAAGATGATCTGAAAATCAAACACTATAAAGAATCCGCTAAATATGCCTCCAAAGCCGGAAAACTGGATAAAGAAAACTCCGATGTGCAGACGGCGCTCGCTATGGTGTACCGCCAACTCAGCCAACGGGATAACTTGATGCGCGTTGCTCAGAAAGCGGTCGCGCTTGATCCCAAAAACGCCGAAGCTTATGACCTATGGGCTGATGCTTACTCCGAAGATTATTTTCCAAAAAACGCTAATATTGATTCTTCCATTCTCATTCGTAAAAAAGCCGTTGAAGCCAATCCGAACTTCGCCAAAGGATATCGCGGCCTCGGCGATGACTACGCATCCAAAGGGGATTTGGAACAAGCCGAGTCGTACTTTACCAAAGCTATCGCGATCAATCCGCAACACGCCGGTTCACATGATCGTTTAGGAAGGCTGTATTATCTACAGGGCGAATTTGAAAAAGCCAAAACCGAATTTAACACGGCTATCAAACTCGATCCGCGCTCGACGTTTGCCTATACCCATCTTGCGGACGTATTGGCCGACGAAGGAAATTTCAAAGAAGCGTTCCTCAAATTTACTTATGCTGTTGATCTCAATCCCAATGCCGCTTACGCACACGCCAGCCTTTCATGGATGTATCTGACGGCTAAAGACAAAAGTTTTCGCAATGTCGGGAAAGCCATCGAATACGGCGCTATGGCCGCAGAGTTAACCAATAACACCAACCCTGAGTTTTTAGCTGTGGCTGCAGAAGCCTATTACGAAGCCAGTTTTAACAAATCGGAACTCCGTGACTCCGCAACCAATCGTCTCAAAATGGCGTTGAGCATAGAACCCGACAACTTTGAATATCAGGAAACCTTGGGACGGATGAATGCGAAGGAAAAAAGCCGTGAATATGTTTACGCATGGAAGCGCGGCGAGCGGCTTTTAAGACATAACCGCATTAATGACGCCATCAATGAATTTATTACGTCCGAAGAAAAGAATGACAAATTCGTACCCAATCTGATCAGCTATGCAAAAGCGCTGAAGAAAAAAGGCGATGAAGCTACCATGAAAGTATATTTAGAAAAAGCACGCAAGGCGGATAAGGCCGGAAAATACACGGCTTTGATTTCGTCTGTGCAATAAACTTATTTCTATGTTCTAGGTTCAGTCTTAAAACAAAAGGTAAACCGTATGCGCGCTTGCATGAATTTGTTTTTTTTCGCCATGATGATTACCGCTTCGCTTTGGGCGCAACTCAAAGTAGCTGTGGTTCCGTTTTACAACGGTACCATGCTTTCCAAAAACGAATGGCTTGGTCATGGATTTTGCGAATCGCTCAACACCGATCTGAGCGAAGAAAAATCTGTCCTGATCATGGATCGCCCCGATGTGCTCGCTGAAATCAAAATGAACGGTTTTAAACTTCTGGACATGCTGGACGAACAGAAAGCCTTGACGGTTGCCCGTTCGCTGGAAGTGGATAAAATCATTATCGGTTCTTTTGACATTCCGGGTGGTGCAACGCCTTCGATCAAAGTGCAGGCGCGTTTCATAGACGTCAAAAGCGGTAAAGCGGATACTAAAAACGCTTACACCGCCGAAGGCAAGTATTCCATGACTAATATTTACGCGATGTACGGGCAGATCGCGGCGCGTGCGCTTGTTAGTTTCGGAAAACGTGCGGCGGATGAAACCGCCATCACCGGTAAAGGTTCGATCAATGTGGACGCTTACGAGCCATACATCAAAGGTATTTTGCAATATGACGAAAGCAGCACGGTCGAAGATTATTTAGCGTCGATTGCTCTATTACAACAAGCTATCAAAACCGACAGCAGCTTTGCCATGGCATACGCCGGCATGGCAAAAGCCTATGCCAAAATCGGCCGTATACAGGATATTAATTTTAAAGCTGATGAAAAAACCGAGAGTTATAAAAAGGCCTTAGATGCCGGTCTCAAAGCCGCCAAGCTTGATAAAAATCTTGCTGTAGCGTGGACGGCTCTCGCTCTCACGTATCGCGAACTGAAAGAACGCGATCAGTTGATCGAAGCGGCCCGCAAAGCCGTCGCACTCAAGCCCAGTCAATATGATGCGTACGATATGCTGGCCGACGCATTCTCTGCCAATTTTTTCCCCGCTCATAAAAATAACGACTCGTCCGTTTTTTATCGCAAAAAAAGCGTAGAGTACAATAATAAATTTGCCTCCGGATACCGCGGACTCGGGCGCGATTATTTCGACAAAGGGGACTACAAAAACGCCGAAGAGGCATACCAACGCGCCATCACACTCAATCCTAAACATGCGGGTTCCCGTGATCTGCTCGGTCAGGTATACACCATACAAGGCCAATACGAAGAAGCTAAACAGCAATTTCGCGAAGCCATAAAACTCGATGCCAAATCCGCTTTTGCTCATACGCATCTTGCCGACGTACTGGCGATGGAAAAAAATTATGCCGAAGCCGTCACTTCCTATCAGTCTGCAATAGCTATCAACGCCAAATTCGCTTTAGCGTACAACGGCTTGGCATGGATTTATATCGCGTCTAAAGATAAAACCTTACGTAATCCGGCCAAAGCCGTAGAAAACGCGCAAGCCGCCGTTCAGCATTCTGACAGCAAAAACGCTTCTTATCTTTACACGTTGTCCGAAGCGCATTTTTCCGCCGGCGCTCATGATGCCGCACTTGAGACTATCGGCAAAGCTCTCGCTCTGGATCCGCATAATAACGACTACGCCGAAGCCCAAAGTCGCATTACCAAAAAAGAAAAAAACAGTGATTATGTTTTTACACTGCGACGGGGTATGATGCTGATGAAACAAGGTCGACAGGACGAAGGTGTCGTCGAATTTGAAGAAGCGAACAAGCTCAGCCCCCAAAACGTCTACATACTTTTTACGTTAGCTAAATACTACGACAGCAAAAAAGAATTCAAAAAAGCGTTCGAATATTATTATCGCGCGCGCAGCTGCGACTGGGATAAAAAATATTCGAAATCCATTCAGGAACGAATGAATGAGCTGGCACCCTACGGAAATTAAAAAGCAGGATATTTAAATAAAAAAAAGCTGCCTGAAAACATCAGGCAGCTTTTTTAATATAATACATAAAAAAAGAACCAGATCTATGCACCCCAACGAAGAAATCATAAACCGATTCTACCAAGCATTTCAAAAAAAAGATTTTTCCGTCATGCAACATAGCTACCATAATGACGCTGTTTTTTACGATCCGGTGTTTGAACATCTGACGGCGGCGGAAGTGCGGGCCATGTGGGAAATGCTTTGTAAACGCGGAAAAGATCTGGTCTTGGAATATCGTATTATTCATGCCGACGACCAAAGCGGCTCCGCGGAATGGATTGCAACATATACATTTTCAGCTACCGGGCGAAAAGTGGTCAATCGTATTCACGCCGATTTCACTTTCCGCGAAAATAAAATCATGTCGCACAAAGACACGTTTGATCTTTACCGCTGGATAAAACAAGCATTCGGATTTTCCGGTGTTTTATTAGGTTGGACCGGTTGGATGCAAAATAAAATACGCTCCACCGCAAAAAACAACCTTCAGCGATTCATAGAAAAAAGTAACCCGGTGTCTTAAAAATATTACTTTTTCACATCGGGATATTCGTGCACACCCTTACCGGTTTTTCGACCAAGCCGTCCTGCTTTGACATACTGCACCATCAAAGGGCAAGGTTTGTATTTCTCACCGAGCGATTTATGCAAATACTCTAAAATCGAAAGCCGCGTATCCAAACCGACTAAATCGACCATTTCAAAAGGTCCCATCGGATGATTGAGCCCGAGCTTTAATGCGGTATCAATATCTTTGGCTGAACCGATACCTTCCTGTAGCATATAAAACGCCTCATTTCCGATCAGCGCATTGATACGGCTGGTAATAAATCCAGGCGACTCTTTGATCGTTACGATTTCTTTACCCATCGCTGTTGCGACATCTTGTGTCGCCTTTATGGTGGCCTCATCCGTTTCCAATGCTTTAATGATTTCGACCAGTTTCATTTTGTGCACCGGATTAAAAAAATGCATCCCGATACACTTTTGCGGGCGTTGCGTCACGGCCGCTATTTCAGTAATGCTGAGCGAAGACGTATTCGTTGCAAATATTGTTTCCGGTTTGCAGGTCTTGTCCAGCGTCGTATAAATTTTGATTTTTAAATCAATTTTCTCCGGAACCGCTTCAATAACGAAATCCGAAGGCGCGACGGCGGCTTCAAGATGCTGCTCGACGGATATACGGCTGAGCGTCGCCTCTTTATCCTGCACCGAGATTTTTCCCAGTTCGATACCTTTATCCAGGTTTTTGGAAATCGTATTCAGCGCTTTATTCAATGCGTCCAGCGACACATCATGTAAAATGGTTTTATATCCCGCCTGCGCGGCGACATGTGCAATGCCGTTTCCCATAATACCGGATCCGAGTACGGTGATCGTTTGAACAGCCATCGTTTATAATCTCCTATGTAAAATGTTTTTTAAGTGGTGCAATAATAGAACAGCTTTGTAACGGAAGCAAATAAAATATCTTGAATATTGACTGTCATGCCGGCACACTACACCTCCATCTCATTATTATCCCGCATGACTTCCGACATACCCCCGTGATGCGTCACGTGATATATTATCTCGTAATAAGGCGTTTTTTATGATAGCATTTCAACGCCTATTTATATATTTTGCCGCGGCTTAAAAAGGAGTGCTCACAGTGACAATCGAACCTTATTTTACGACGGGTCAACACAATCGTTTTTCAGAAATGGCCAAAGGCCTTCTCGGATCGGAGATTCTCAAGATCGCTTCCGACATTCGTGCTATGGTGGCCAAAGGGCAAAAAATCGGAAATCTCACCGTCGGCGATTTCAGTCCGGCGGAATTTCGTATTCCTCAGTTTATGGAAGACGCCATTCGCCGGCATTATGCCCAAGGACAAACCAACTATCCTCCTTCGGACGGTATGCTCGAACTTCGCAACGCAATCGTCGGTTTTTATAAAACATGGCTTGATGTAGAATATCCGGTTAAGTCTGTTCTCGTAGCCAGCGGTGCGCGACCATTGATCTACAGCCTTTTCCGTGCGATCGTGGACCCGGGCGACAAAGTCGTTTACCCTGTTCCGACATGGAATAACAATAATTTCGTTCAAATGCTCGGTGCACAGGGCGTTCCGGTACATTGTCATGAAGAGCATGCGTTTTTACCGACGGTGGATTTGCTGAAACCGCATTTGCACGATGCACGCCTGATATGCCTCAATTCACCGCTCAATCCGTCCGGCACGGCGTTTTCACGTCAGGAACTTGAGGCCATCTGCGACATGATCCTTGAAGAAAATAAACGCCGTACCATCGAAGACGCTTTGTATCTGATGTATGATCAGGTGTATTGGATGTTGACTTTCGGTAAAACAGAGCACTTCAACCCCGTACACCTTCGCCCGGAGATCGCTCCCTACACAGTGATGGTGGATGCGGTTTCCAAAGCGTTTGCCGCTACCGGTGTGCGTGTCGGATGGTGCGTCGGTCCTCCGGATATTATCGAACGTATGTCCGCCATACTCGGCCACGTCGGCGCGTGGGCACCACGTGCGGAACAAATGGCCACCGCTGAACTTCTCAACAATAAAGAAGAAATCGTCAAATACCACAGTGTCATGAAAGTAGGCGTGCAGGATCGGCTCAACGCTTTATACGAAGGCCTTTCCGCAATGGCCAAGGACGGTTTACCCATCAAAACGATCGTACCCATGGGCGCAATTTATCTTTCGGTACAATTCAATTTTCTTGGCCGCAAAAAACCGGACGGAACCGTATTCACCAATAGCGAAGAAATCCGCCAGTACCTTTTATTCGAATCACAAATCGGTGTGGTACCGTTTAAAGCTTTCGGATATCAGCATGATACGGGATGGTTTCGCCTGTCGGTTGGCGCCGTTTCCATGAAAGATATCGAAGAGGCGTTGCCGCGATTGCGTCGTATCTTAGAAAAATTAGTCTGACCGGTTTATGGATAAAAATAGTATGACCATCAAACCCGGTCTTGCGGCCCCCGAATTGCGCATTTCCGAATGGATACAGGGTACAGCAACCCCGCTTTCCGAATTACGAAGGCGTGTCGTAATTATCGAAGTATTTCAGGTCAATTGCCCGGGCTGTTTTCTCTACGGTTTACCCGAAATCTTGGAAATCGCAGCTAAACATAAAAACGAACCGCTTACCGTGATCGGTCTGGCAACGGCGTTTGAGGATTTTGACATCAATACCAAAGACAATCTTCAAAAACTTTTACAGACCGGTGAATTGGTCGGTGAAACGGCACGCGTCTTGAAAGAACATGACTGGGCAACCGATAACAAACTGCGTTACACGATTCCGATTCCCGTCGCAATGGATCGCCTGAGTGAAGGTTCACGCTTAGATACGGTTTCACAAATCGAACGCATCATCGAACGCGATATCACCAATTTTGACCGCCTCAGCTACGGGGAACAAGGACGTATCCGCGAATCCATATTGAAGTACTTAAATGAACGCACACTGGTTCCCGAAACATTTGATCTCTACAATCTCAGCGGGACACCCTCCAGTATTGTCATTGATAAAAAAGGCATCCTCCGCCATATCCAATTCGGCTCTACAGGAAATCTGGAAAAAATCATTCGGCCGCTGCTGACTGAATAAAAATCTCACGTTATAAAATCTTCTTCTAAGAACAGATCAAATTTGAAAATAGAGAAGCTATTCTGTCAAAAACTCATTGGAATAAAACAATGAAAACCATTGAAGAAGCATTTATCCATGAAGGATACTTAAGTATTCCTTTTTCTTACAATGGCGCCGGACACCCTATTATCAAAGTTACTGTTGCGAATGGTTTTCAAACCAACATTCTGCTTGATACGGGCGCCTCTGCTAATTTACTTGACTTAGAATTCGCAAAAGAAATCGGGCTCAACCCGACACCGACCGGTGAAAAAGGCGGCGGTGCCGGCGGACTCACGCTGGATGTATTCACCATTGATAACCTTACACTAGAAATCAACGGCAAACATCTTCAATTTACCGATTTCCTTTCGATGGATTTTACGACAATAAAACAATCCTTGATAACTAACGGTTTAGAAGCTGATTTTCATGGTATTCTGGGTTTTGGATTTTTTAAGAAAACTAAATGTTTTATAGATTACTCTTCAGATAGAATTTTTATTCAGAACAACTTTTATATCGAATGATATAGCCTTCGATTTACCGTTTTTTTTCGATATACTTCGACTGATTGAATTCCTTGAAGCTAAACGTATCATGATGTTTGTAGGCTATGTCATCAAACATATCACCCCATACATTTACCCATGACTTCACTTTACAGACCTCTTGGTAATACAGGATATACTTGCCATCCTTTAGGTTTCGGCAGCTATCGGATAAACGAGGACAATCCGGCGCATGAACGCGCGTTGCGTTCGTATATCCAGCACGGCGGCAATCTTATTGACACCAGCGCCAATTATGGCGATGGCGCTTCGGAGACATTGATCGGAAAAATCCTCAGCGATATCAATCGCAGCAAAATGATCGTAGTTTCCAAAGGCGGATACATTCAAGGGCAGAATCTTGCTTTGGCGCAAAAGCATGATTTTCCGGAAGTCATCAAAGTGCAGGATAATCTCTGGCACTGCATTCATCCTGAGTTTTTGGAAACACAGATTGCCCTCTCTCTCCAACGCCTGCAATGTGATTACATGGACATCTATCTCCTGCACAACCCGGAATATTTTATCAATCATCAATCCAATTTCGGTCCGCTTGACGACACGGTACATGAAGCGTTTTATCGTCGTGTGCGCAGAGCTTTCGAATACCTGGAGTCGCAGGTTGCCCTGGGACGTATCCGATACTACGGCATAAGCTCCAATAATTTCGGTTATCATGCGCAAGATCGCGCCCGCACGGACGTATCGCGCTGCTGGGCGATGGCAGAAGAAGTTTCACCCCATCATCATTTTCGTGTGGTACAAATGCCGATGAATCCGTATGAAGCAGGGGGCGCCATCTATCCCACGCAAAACGGTTTGACGCCGTTGGAATTTTGTATCAAACACAACATCGGTGTTTTAATCAATCGTCCTCTGAACGCTTTTTATGATAACCGACTTATTCGAATCGCCGACTATGTGACTCCCGGACAAAATAAACCGGATATTTCCACGCTTCGCGACGAAATGCAGCCCCTGATTAATCTTGAAAACGAATTTAAACTGCGCTTCAACGGTACCCCGTTTGGCGATGAAGAGCAGGGCCTTGTTTCTTATTTGCTGTATATCGCCGATGATCTTCCATCCAAAGAACATTGGAATACGGTGATAGACCGCTACATCGTACCGACGGTTACGCAATGGCTCCGCGATCAAAGTGCACTCTACAACGATAGTATCGTTTGGAATGCTTGGCAGGAAAATTTTGTCAAAGCCGTCAATCTCGCATTGGATCGCGTCGAAAAGTATGTCGCCTACAGCGATCAGAAAGTTTCCGATCGCGTCCGTCAAAGGCTCATGGATTCCGGTTATCCGTCAAGTGATGCGTCGTTGAGCCAAATGGCATTGTCGCTGCTCATACAAACGCACGGCGTCTCTTGTGTACTCAACGGGATGCGCACCGAATCGTACGTCAAAGATGCCATGGCCGCACTGAATTTGCCTGCGGTGGATGCCAAATATATTTTAGAACACTTTGATCAATCCATTCGCTAAATGAAAACGCTCAAGCTCAAGCCTACGGATGCAAATATCCGTAAAGCCGCGCGCATCCTACAGAAAGGCGGTTTGGTCGCACTGCCCACGGAGACGGTGTATGGTCTCGCAGCCAATGCGATGGACGCCAAGGCTGTTCGACGTATTTTCAAAGCGAAGGGAAGGCCTTCCGATAATCCATTGATCGTACACATCGCCGATCGCCGGATGCTCAGTACTTTGGTGGACACGATCCCGGAACACGCGCGGTTGCTCATGCGTCATTTTTGGCCAGGACCGCTTACACTTGTACTTCGGCACAATGGTGCATTACCCTTGACCGTAACCGCCGGTTTATCCACGGTCGCTGTACGTTTACCGGGACTTGCTTTGACACGAAGGATCATTCGCTTATCCGGCGTACCCCTCGCCGCGCCGTCGTCCAATCGCTCCGGGCGACCAAGCCCTACGCAATCCGAACATGTACTTCATGATCTTGACGGGCGCATTGAGGCCGTCATCGAAGGAGGCGTTTCCCGCGTCGGTATCGAATCTACAGTCGTAGATGTCACCGGAAAAATTCCGGTCATACTCCGCCCGGGCCATATCACGATTGAGGATATACGTCGTGTGTGCGGTCATGCCCGTTTGTCACACCACCGTCGGCATACCAGCGTACGTTCACCGGGTATGAAGTACCGTCATTATGCACCGGATACACCTGTACAAATCATCACACCAGAAAAAATCGAAGCCTATGCTAAACGCAACGCGCATCTTCGACTTGGTATCATGACCATGCGTCGCGGTTTGCATATACCCAATGCCACTGTGATTTATATCGGTAACACACCGACACGCGCTGCGCGGCATGTTTTCGCTGCATTGCGAAAATTAGACGGAAAAGTAGATCGTATTGTGTGTGAAGCATTGGAAGAAAAAGGGATCGGCCATGCCGTGATGAATCGCCTGAAAAAAGCAGCGAGTAAAAAATAAATTATACGACGGAGATAAATCATGCATCGGGAAGCAGCTTGGGCGCTTTTGTGCGAGTACACCAAAGGCGAAAGCCTTCGTAAACATGCTTTAGCCGTAGAATGTGCGGTTCGGGCTTATGCAGTAAAATTTGGCGAAGATGTTGAGTTGTGGAGTGTCACGGCGCTGTTGCATGATTTTGATTATGAGATGTTCCCGGATCCGGTTGCACCGAACGGACATCCCTACAAAGGAAACGAAATACTCAAAGACAAAGGTTACCCGGACGATGTGCGTCGTGCGATCATGTCCCACGCGGATTACACCGGTGTTTCGCGCGACTCTTTGCTGGAAAAAACTCTCTTTGCTTGTGATGAATTGGCCGGTTTCATAACCGCCGTTGCGTATGTTCGTCCCACAAAGTCGGTAAAAGAAGTCGAGGTAAAATCCGTTCGAAAGAAAATGAAAGACAAGGCCTTTGCGGCCAAAGTCAATCGCGATGATATTATCAACGGAGCGGCCGCACTCGGCATAGATCTGGATGAACATATCGCTTTTGTTATTAAAGCCATGCAAGATAATGCGGATTCGTTGGGATTATAGCGGATATTATTAAACGGGGTGATGACCCTTTGGTAAAACAGTGCGCATGGTTGTGCCTTTTCCAGTCTCCGATGACACATCAATATGTCCGCCATGTTTGTGGACGATACCGTATGCCTCCGATAAACCTAATCCCCTCCCCTGACCTACCGGGCGCGTCGTAAAAAACGGGTCAAATATTTTCTTAAGATCATCGGGTGCGATACCGACACCGTTATCCGTGATGACGATAGATATCCACGCCTGATCGTGCGCCAGAGCCGATGTCGTTTGTACGGAAATAACACCGGAACCAGAGCGAATCACCGCCTGCGTTTCAGCTTCCCGTATCGCCTGCACCGCATTGGTCAATACATTAAAAAACACCTGATTCATTTCAGAGGCGTTAACATGAGCAATACAATCTTCGCCCAGTGAGGTATCAATGCGAATGTCATTGTGTTGCTTGACAAACAAATCAATAATGCGGAGTAAATCCGCATTGATATCCGTTTCTTTGTAACCGCTTTCGCCGATACGGGCAAACTTTCGAAGGTTTTCGACAATATCACGGATGCGGCGCGAACCGGTAATACCATTGTTTATTTGCTCCAATAGTTCATGCATCCATCCGTGGGTTTCGGACGGAGAAGGAAGCGCTGTAGATTCGAGCGTATCACCACCTGCAGCATACCGGCGACGCATTTTTTCAACACTGTCTTTCAACCCTTCAAAGTTACCGTAAACGAAGGTTAACGGATTATTGATTTCATGTGCGATGCCGGCTGTCATTTGACCGAGCGAAGCCATTTTTTCAGATTGTACAAGTTGCGCCTGCGTGTCCCGAAGCCGCACGATCGTATCATTTAGTTCCTGATTGATCTTGGCCAGTTCACGTGCCTTTTCCAGTTCATGACGTTTGCGTTCATTTTGAATGCGTATGCGAACAAAAAGCATTAGGCTTAACACAACCAAACCCGTATAAACCGCATAAGCCCACCATGATTGCCACCAGGGCGGTGTGATACGAATAGTCAGGACACATGTATTTTCATTCCATATTCCATCGTGGTTAGTTGCGCGCACTTGGAATCGGTACGTACCGGGATCCAGATTGGTGTACGTTGCGATACGACGCCCGGCGTCGATATAATTCCAATCTTCGTCAAAGCCTTCCATTTTATAAGCGTACCTGTTTTTTTCAGGTTGCGTAAATGTCAATGCAGAGAATTTTAATCCGATTACCGATTCGCGATAGGATAAGACGAGCTCTTCCAATTCGGATATCGCTTTGGGAAGTATAAATCCGTTATACGATTTTCCCACTTCTACCGTTTGATTGAATAACTCCAGGCCGGTAATCACGACGGCAAATTTATCCGTATTATCTTTGATGCTGTCCGGATGAAAATAATCCAACCCATTAATTCCTCCGAAGTAAAACCATCCGTCGTGCGAACGAAAATACGCATTCTGATTGTATTCATTATTGGCTAAACCATCGGTCATATCATAGTTCCGAAATGACTCCGATTGCGGATCAAATCGTGCGATACCGTAATTGGTACTTAGCCAAAGACGACGTTGTGTATCTTCAAGGATCCCATATATAACATCACTGATCAAACCTTGCCGGTGATTGTATAGCCGCAGTGTGGACGAATCCGGATCCCATCTTTGCAAACCGACATCTGTACCGACCCACAAAACACCGTCATGATCTTCATAGATCGAACGAACACGATTTCGTGAGTGACTGGAGGATCGCGGTGTGTTTGTCGCGAAATCCAAATCTATAAACCGGCGCTCCGTGGGGGCAAATGATTTTAATCCCCCGGCGGTGCCAATCCAAAGTTTGCCATCGCGGCCTGTATGCAAAGCTAGCACAGGATCATTGGAAAAATAACCGGGTTCACCCAAGGCCGGTTGAACTCTCTCAAAATTTTTCTTCTTTTCATCAAAACGACAAAACCCGCCTCCGGTCGTACCAAACCACATAGTACCTTGTGCATCCTCAGCGATGGACCAGACACCATTATTGGGTAAAGAATTTTCTGACGAGGGATCATGTTTGTATATCGTAATCTTATTTGTCAATGAGTCCATGACGGCCAAGCCCGCTGCGCTTGTCCCTATCCACAAACGCCCTTTGGTGTCACGGCGAATGATACGGATACGGTTTTCCGGCAACGATGATGCTGCGCTCGGTTCAGACGTAAAAACAAAAATAGATCCTGTGCGCGAATCTAAACGATTTAGCCCTTTGAATGTTCCGAGCCACATCGTTCCATCCGTATCTTTCCAAATACTACGAACACGGTTATCCGAAATGGATGCCGAATTATGAGGGTCATGACGCATCGAACGAAAATCTTTTTTTCGTGTATCAAAAACATTCACTCCGCCGCTATATGTTCCTATCCACATACGTCCGGACCGATCACAAAAAAACGCATAGAGACTGTTGTCACCTAAACTTGTAGCATCCTTCGCATCGTATTTGTACGAACTCACAATACGGCCCGTACGATCAATCGTGCGAATACCGCTGCCAAATGTTCCGACCCATACCGTTTGATCGGTATTTTCCGTTAAAGCAAAAACGGCTCTGGACGTCAAGACCGAATCCTGCACGGATCGAAAACGCCCTTGCTCCTGATCGCTGCGATCAAGAATACTCAAACCGTTATACGTGCCAATCCACAACGTACCGTATTGATCTTCTATAATAGTGCGAATGCGATCATCCGCCAATGATGACGCATTACGAGAATCATGGCGATACACCTGCATCTGCATGGTTTGCGGATCCATACGATACAATCCGCCGCCAAAAGTACCGACCCATAGTTTTCCATCCTGCGTCGCACGAAGACTCATGATTTCATTGGATGCAAGCGAAGTATTGCTCGTATCATAAATCGTGAAGGCATGCGTAGTTTGATTAAGCATCGCTAGGCCACCACCAATCGTTCCAACCCATAATTTGCCGCGCGCATCTTCGGAGATGGCCCATACTCGACCGTGCGGAAGTGAACCGGGTTTACCTTTTCGTGGCGAATACCGAACAAATGATTGGCTTTGCCTGTCATAACAGTTAAGCCCGTCGCCATCCGTACCTATCCATAGTTTTCCGTTTCGGTCTTCATAGATTGTCTGAATCCAGTTATCTGAAATCGAAAGGCTATCTTGCGGATCATGACGAAATATTTTAAAACCGTATCCATCATAACGATTAAGCCCATCTTGAGTACCCAACCATATGAACCCCAGTTTATCCTGCAAAAGACAATGGACGGCGCTTTGCGATAAACCTTCTTCGATAGAAATACGCTTGAACGTGGCCTGTTGACTAAAAACAGAAACAGGTAAACCCGCCAAACTGAACATCATTCCTGCAACGGCAGAAAAGAAAACAAAAACCGAACTCCGTTTTTTGGAAGCAAAGGTCATCAATAAAACCCGTATGAGTAAAAGGAAATGCTGCGTAATTAAATGAAAACCAAGGCGGCTTAACTTAATTCAAACCAATAAGTATCGCTACTACATTTTGCATATAGTTTTTTGCAAATTGCTTTGAAGGGAATGCTTTATTATAGCGTGCATACCGAGGAGAGAACGTATTATCTATGCATCATCTTCCGGATACAGTTTTTGTACACACTCGGGACAGATGCCATGCGTCAACATAGCTTTTGTGTTCGCTTCAATATAATATTCTAACTGATTCCAATAGCCTTTATCATCGCGAATTTTTTTACACGATGCACATATCGGTAAAAGCCCGCTCAGCGTTTTGACTTCGCCCAAGGCCGCTTGCAATTCGGCAATCAGCTTTTCTCTTTCTTTTTCATGACGTTTACGTTCCATGATATCACGCGCAAACGTGATGATGTACTTTTTATCTTCATGCGTAAAAACGGATACCGACGCTTCAACATCTACAAAGTCGCCGCTCTTATTACGTATCTGGAAATCATACAACGAAGGTACTTCTTCGCCCAATGAGCGGCGACGACCATACTCCAAAAGCCTCGGCAAATCATGCGGTGCAGCCAATTCCGAAAGATGCAAACCCATCAATTCATCTGCGCTCGTTCGCCCAAACAGCCTTGCATAGGCCGTATTCATAAAAACAACTTTTTCGTTTTCTTCTACTAAAACACCGTCTCGTGAAGTTTCTAATATTTTGCGAATGTACATTTCACGGCGACGTGTTTCTTCGTCGGCAATCGTTTTTTCGTTTATCTGCGATTGCATATTCATAAGATGACGACGTAATTCCAATTGATCTTCTACCTGGTGCGCCAATGCGCGTAAAGCCTCTTTTTGTGCATCGCTCAGATCGCGCGGCTTATTATCTAAAACGCATAGTGAACCCAGCGCAAAACCGTCAAACGAAAAAAACGGCATGCCGGCATAAAACCGAAGTTGCGTCTCGCCGGTAACCAACGGATGATGTTTGAAACGTTTATCTTCGGACGCATCACGAACGATCAATAGTTCGTCGCCAAGAATCGTGTGAGAGCAAAATGCTACGTCGCGCGGTACGTGTACCGGCGGAAAACCTATCGATGATTTGACCCACTGACGATCGCTGTCTATCAATGTGATCATCGCGACCGGCGTCCCGCAGATATGGGAAGCCAAACGTGCCAAATCATCAAAACGTTGTTCCGACTCCGTATCCAAGATATGATACGAACGGAGACGTTTTACGCGTGCGTTATCGTGGGAGGTCTCTGTGGATTTCATCGTAGCAATATACGATGTTAATGTATTGAGAGGGAAGAAATCTTTTTATCACTCCAGTTCCACCATTTCAATTTTTCCGGTTCCCGGTCCGGGTGCGATGCATAATAAACGGCACAGCGAAAAACATATAACATACAGCGATCTACGATCTCGCCACGCCGTGTACAAAAGTCCTCATACAGTTTTTCCGGATTTTTTTTGGCTAATTCGCCTACGGAACGAAAGCCCATATCCCAAAAGTCTTGGGCTATACTTTTGCCCACGCCTGGGATTTGCATAAATTCACGTATTACGGATATTCTGTTCGTACGGTGTCGTGTTTTCATAACCGATCAAAACTGTATTGACCAACCGATCATATAACTCCGTCCGGGCATACGATACCGCTCGATCTCTTCGTATTGCGTATTCGTAATGTTTTGCACTGCTATATACACGCTACATTTGGGTACAAACTCCACGGAGAGTTTGCCATTCAAAACAAAAAAAGCGTCCGGTTCGCTCCCGGGATAAATGGAAACTTCACGAATGGCGCTGTTATAACGACCATTGAGATTAAGACTGACCGGCTCGTAGCCAGCGTCTATGTTAAAATTGAATGAATGTTTGGCTTTGTACGGCAGATCATGATTGCCTGAAGTATAACCGACATCGCGGGTTCCCGCATCTTTGGATATGTCCCGCGCATCAAGTAATGTATATCCCGCCGAAGCATTGAGATACTGTTTGTAAAAAACGTGGATGCTCGCTTCGACGCCGCGCATGCGGGCACGATTGAGATTGACGACTTTGTAATATCCTTGATACGCCACCGCCGTATCGGCAATAT
This sequence comes from bacterium, assembly GCA_013360215.1. Lineage (NCBI taxonomy): Bacteria > bacterium. The sequence continues at coordinate 211,642 of JABWCP010000005.1, forward strand.
ACGCGATCATGTTTTTGTATTCATTCCAGAATAGCGAAATATCGTACGATGTAAAATCTGTGATTTTAAATTTGGTCCCGACTTCAAACGACGCGTAGAGTTTTTCCGATTTGAGATTAGGGTTCTGATGAAAGTGCAAATTGCCACCCTGTTCGTATTTGATATAACGTTCGGCGATGGACGGGTTACGAAACGCCTGCGCTACCAAAGCACGAACCGACCAATCTTTTTGAATTTCATATACGGTTGAAACCTTAGGACTAAAATTACCCTCGCCATATCCATCGACAATTTTGTTGTAATCATAGCGAAGACCGAATGTCGTCGTGAGGCGATCGCTGAGTTTGATTTCATCTTGAGAATATGCGGCTACATTATACGCTGTATGTTTACCATACAATGTATTGGCCGGCCTTGCATCCACAAAATCCAGCTGCATTTCCATACCTGAAATCATGTAGTGCCGTTCGGACATATAATAGTCAAACTGTGTTACATTACCGATACGATGATTATTGATCGAAGTCTGGCGGATACGTTCGTTACCCATTCGGCTCGAATCTTTCCAAAACGTGTACTCGGAATTATTCGTGTAATAATAGAACCGCGATGAGTATTTCAATTCTGAAGTCGGTATCGAATAATAATATAAGTCCGTGCTAAATTCGCTCCGTTTCTGGCGATTATCCAGTTTTGCCGGTGCGACATGATACGGCTGTAAAAAACTGAGCCACGTGGCCGGATAGTCATTAGCCACATGATTATAATTCATTGCGAGTTGCAGATTTTTATTATTAGCAAAATGATACGCTGTTTTACCGTAAAGATTGATCATATCAAATTCTGTATTTTGACGATGGCCGTCGTTGTGGCGGTGACCAGCCTCGATAAGATACGATAAGTTACCGACGCGGCGACTATGTGCTACTTCGATTGTGTTAAATGCATTATACGCATCGTAACCGGTCCAGCCGGGAGCTTTCTCATAAAAACCATCTTCGGTATGAATCCGTGTCACAGCAACCGGTGACGGATTTTTAGTAATAACATTGATCACACCGCCCATTGCCGATGACCCATACAGCGAGGAATAAGCGCCTTTGACTACTTCAATACGCTCGATGGAGTTGGTCGGAACCAAATTCCACAACGCACCGCCGGATTCCGGGCTCAACGCAGGTCGTCCGTCTATAAGCAGCAGCACACGGTTGCCGACGCCTGCACCCGCCACTTCCGATGAGCCGCGAATCGAAACCGCCTGCACATTGGATCCCGAAGAGCGGGTCAATTGTACACTGGGCGCAGACTCAATCGCCTGATCAAAGGTCGAAATATTTTTTTTCTGCATCTCTTCGGCGGTGATCACACCGACGCTGGCCGGCGCCAAATTGGCTGTGGTCTCCTTACGTGTCGCCGACACGACGATCTCTTCAGATGTGATTTCCGAAACGGCCAAACGTACCTCTATATGCGTCGTTTCACCGGTTTTTACTTTCACATTATCTAAGGCTTTTTTTTCGTATCCGATATACGTTGCGACGATCGTATAGATCCCTTGGGGCACTTTGATTATTTTAAAAAAACCCTCCGCATCGGAAACGGCACCGAGTATAGTACCGGCCACAGCCACATTCGCATATGCCAGCGGTGCACCGGAATTTTCTTCTGTTACTCGACCGCTGATTACACCGATCGTTTTGTTCTCGGTCTCGTTACCATTACCGGCAAATATACTAGAACAACCAAAAAGAAAGATGATACCTATCCATCGAAACCATTTCATATCAAAACACCACTTTCATATCCAGCGTGTCTTCTCCGCGTTTTATTTTTACACTGGTCGTTTCGCCTTTTGTAAATTTTGACAACGCTTGCATGTATGTTTGGATATCAAAAACGACGTGCTCTCCGATTTGAACGATGACATCACCGGCTTTTAGACCTGCTACAGCCGCCGGTTTTCCGTCTGTGACACCATCCACCCGCATGCCGCCGGTAAACGCGTAATCCGGTAAAATACCAAGTGTTACTTTAAACCGGGGCGAATCACTTGCGGTAGAATTATTGCGCGTCGCCGTAAAGGCCAATTTAGGCATGGCTTCGACTTTTTCGATAATGCGCTGAATATACTCCAATACATCTTTTTGACCGTCATAATTTACTTTGTCGGCGTCATCGCTCGGTTTGTGATAATCCGGATGTGATCCTGTGAAAAAATGCAGTACGGGAATATTTTTCAAATAAAAACTGGTATGATCCGAGGGCCCAATGCCGCTGGAATCCGTTTTGATTTGAAAATCATGCGATGTATTACGAATAAGATTTTCTAATACCGGGCTTGTCCCCGTGCCATATATCATGAGACGTCGAGCCGAATCCAAACGTCCGATCATATCCATATTAATCATAAGATGGACTTTATTGAGATCAATGCTCGGATTGGCCGTAAACGCCTTTGATCCCAATAAACCAAGTTCTTCGCCGGAGAAGGCGATAAACAAAAAATTATATTTTTCTTTAATTTTGTTCTGCCTGTAAAAGCGAGCCAATTCAAGCAACCCTGCCGTTCCCGATGCATTATCATCAGCGCCGTTGTGAATTTTTCCTTCCGGGTTGGGATCAAGAGACCCGCCTTGCCGACCTAGCCCGAGGTGATCGTAGTGCGCGCCGATAATGATCGTATTTTCAGCGCTATTATTCAGATAAGCAATCACGTTATACGCGGATCGTACAGGTTGCGTAGTATCTATCGCCGCATGGGGATTACTGCTATTACGCGGGCGAAATTCAAACTTTTGAAGAAATCCGTTGTTGGCGCCGTACGCTGTTAAGCCATAGCGCTTAAATTCCGATGCTATGTAACCTCGTGCTTCGGCTTCACCCGGTTCGCCGGTTCCGCGACCTTCCATTTCATCACCGCTGAGTTTTTGGACATGCCGTCTCAGGATAGATGCGTCGATTTGTGCATATACCGGTTTAATCAAAAAAAACAAAGTTGATGCGATGAGACTGAGACGTAAAATTTTGTTACGAATGCGGCGCTTCATGATCAATCCTCCCAATCGGCGATAAATAAATTAGTATCTCGTGTTCCGTTATTATTACGATTGGACGAAAAAATCAAGCGTTTCCCGTCCGGCGAAAACATGGGAAATGCATTAAAGATGCTTTCGTGCGTAATGCGCTCCAGTCCGTTGCCGTCGAGATTGATCATATAAAGTTGAAAATCATAGCCGCGTTGGGAGTGATGATTGGATGAAAAAATTATTTTTTTTCCGGACGGGTGAAAAAACGGCGCCCAGTTGGCCTTACCAAGTTGGGTGATCTGCCGCAGATCCGAACCATCCACATTGCATGTATAGATTTCCATATTGGTCGGTGCAACCAAACCTTGACTCAAAAGCTCTTTGTACTCTTTGATTTCATCTTCAGTTTTAGGGCGTGAAGCACGGAAAACCAGTTTTTTCCCGTCCGGCGAAAAAAAGGCCCCGCCGTCGTAACCAAGATCGTGGGTGACTTGTTTGAGTTGCGAACCGTCGGTATTCATAGTCCAAAGTTCGAGGTCTCCGGAACGCGTACTGGTAAAAACAATCTTATCACCTTGCGGTGAAACCGTCGCTTCGGCATCATAACCCGGCGTTTGTGTCAATGGTTGTAAAATACGCCCCTCGGTATCGGCTACAAAAATGTCATACGTATCAAAAATCTGCCACAGATATTTGCGATCGCTGCGGGAGGGCGGCGGGGGCGGGCAATCCTTTCCGCCAAGATGCGTCGAAGCATAGACAATGCGCGTATCGCCTTTAAGAAAATAAGAACACGTCGTACGACCTAATCCTGTACTCAACTGTTTTGGTTTGTACATAGAATCGGCGCTTGCAATATCCATCATAAAAATCTGATCACAGGACATGCCCCACGCCGGATTATTGCTTTGAAAAGTCAACTTCTTTCCGTCAAAACTAAAATACGCTTCCGCATTGTCTCCGCCAAACGTCAATTGACGCAGGTTTTTAAGATGCTTCTCCGTTGACGGCGTTTGCGCCATCACTACGCCCGTAACCGTCAAAAGAACCCATCGCAACAGTGCACTCATTTTTTTCATCCCTGTTTCATATAAAGAAAAAAGGCACGTGACGACAAAAGAGTCATCGTGCCTTTTTTAAAAATCATATTTATATTAATGGAACCAGCTATTTACAAAACCAAAATCGGCTTTAAAATTGAGCGTCAATTCATCACCGGCTTCCACAGTAATTGCCGCCGGTGCAGGGTAATCGTAACCCGGGAAGTAGGGTGGTGCCGGAGCAATGTATATACCGTGGCTTACGCTATCCGGCATTTCCCAATGCACTCCGAGTGTTGCGGTTTTTTTGTCGGAGGAAACTGCACGGTTGGTACGAAATCCTACCGCCAACGCCGAGTATGTACCGGGTTCAACTTCAATTTCGTATTGATATGTCGAGTCACCGGCCACACGGGTAAAGACAACCGGATTATTGGCGTTGTATGGCGCACCATAAGGCACGCGACCGCCAGGACCGTTTTTCCATACAGAATCTGCAAAAATCGTAACTTCTACTTCACCGCTGTCTTCGTCAGCTTTGGTAAAACTACCGGATGCTTTCCATACGCTTACATTTTTGAAGGTTACGGTTCCTTTGATGGTAGCCGTTGTCGGCTTTTTGTCATCATCGCAGCCGGATAATATCATAATTCCTATGGCAAGGATGAGACTAAGTAATAACGTTTTTTTCATAAAATTGCCTTGTATAATGGTAGTAGGTTTAGTGACACTTGCAATATAGAGCCATAGAACACCTCTTGTCAATGCGACGAACCACCTTTTACAAATATATTACAAACAATGAGATATGATTAAAATTTTTAAATTCTATGACCAAAATCATGGTATTTTTTTAGTCCTTTTGTTGTGATTTTTTGTATGAAATCTTTACATTACATTTAAACTTTGGTACAGCGATCCCGTCTAATAGAACACCAGGAGAAGAGAATACCGACGCATGACGGATCAGGAAATCATAGCAATATTTCAATCAGCCGAAGGCGCGAAACGTGATCAGGTTTTCGGCGACATCGTGCATCGGTATCGAGAGAGACTGTATGCGATCATCATGGGTTTTACCAATGATCATGACGAAACAGATGACTTGCTTCAGGAAACATTTATCAAGGCGTATCAGCACTTGCATACATTTCGCGCCGAAAGTTCTTTGTACACATGGCTTTGTCGCATCGCAATCAATCTTTCGATTTCATATACGCGCAAAAGAAAATTGCGTCAGTTTTTCAGCGTAGATGCGATGGAAGAAATTTTACCATCCGGACAAGATGGGCCGGACGCGACAACGGAAAAAACGGAACTGCGAAAGCATATCAAAAGAGCCGTTGATCAGTTATCGGAAAAACAAAAAAAGGTTTTTATTTTGCGTTATTATGATGAACTCAGCCATGCTGAAATTGCACAAATAACCGGAAATTCCGAAGGAACAATCAAAGCCAATTTTTTTCATGCGATGAATAAAGTACAGGCGTATTTAGAAAAACATTATTTTGAAAAAGGAAAACCCCATGCGTGACGAATGGGTAGCTTACCACAAAAACAAATTGTCGCCGGACGCGCGACGCCGGTTTGACGAAAACCTAATTTCCGATCCCTCTGAAAACGAGGCCTTTCAGAAATTCAGTCGCGTTGCGGAAGCTTTAGAATCGGCTCGTCCGGTCACGCCTGAAGGATATTGGCGAAACTTCAACGTACACCTGATGGATAGGATCGCCGAAAAACGTAAACCCCGTTTTTCTTTTTCTTGGAAACTTGCCATTCCTGCGATAGCGACAGCCGCTTTGGCTGTTTTTTTCCTCGTTCCGCTTAACACAGACGACACAACGGCTGTGCATCCGGACGTGTGGAATGATTTAGCGTCTTCACTCGAATCCATGGAAACGTCCTCCGCGTTCGAGTCGGGCGCCGATATACAGATCGCATCCGAAGATGTCGAAGAAACAATGGTGACAGCCGACGAATGGCATGATTTTTCAAGTGCTCTGGAATCTATTCGTTTTTCAGTCAATGAAACCAACGCCGACGGCACGGTTTGGGATAAAAGCGCCAAAGAAGAATTACTCAAAACACTCGATCAAACATCTATAATCTAATAATTCAATCATAGGTATGCGCATGAAACTTTTTACGATCCTTGGTGTAACTCTGATTCTCGGGACTTCAGGTGTATCTCTGCACGCGCAGGAAGACGCTGAGTTCAAAGAACGGATCATCGAAATCAAAAAGAAGAAACTGCTCGAATCCCTTGCACTTTCTAAAGACAAGGAAAACCAGTTTCTCAAAGTGTATGACGAATATTTCGATAAGCGCCGCGACCTCAATCGCGAACGTAAGGCCGTTATGAAACGTATCGCTCATATGTCACAGCTTCAGGCGGATGACATTCAGGGCGATAAAGTGACCAAAGCTATCGAAGAGCTCGGTTATGTCGAACGTAAAATCGTAGATCAACGTCAACGCACCGTCGAACAGCTGCGCGGCACTCTGACTGAACCCGAATTAGCAAAATTTGTGATTTTCGAACAGAATTTCCCAATCCGCATGCGGGAAATGATCTTTGATATCCGCGCCCGGAAACATAAAGACAAGGACATGCGCATGTTTATACCGCCGGGCGAGGACGATTTATTGGATTAAATGAGGTAGGTCACAACTTATATTTTGGCAGGATAATATCGAGACACAAAAATTACCTTCGCACACTTAACTGAAGGAAATCGAAGCGTAGATGTAAACACAACATCAATCTACAATTCACCGTTTTACACCAAAAGCAAAATATCGGGATAAGTATAAAACTGTAATCTAAAACTTATTTCTTGTCGTTATGACAATCGTAACAACTCATTTCCTGCCACGCTTTATCCACATTAACCGGATGGCGGTAATTCAAACCCTGCATTGAAACCTCTTGTTTGTCATTTTCAAACTTCTGCGCAAGCAACGTGTGGCAAACATTACAATCCCGTGAAATCACTTTACCATCATCGCTTTTGTGTTTGCCGTCATGACAACGGAAACATCCTGCGGCATACATATGTCCTATATTATCCGGATAACCACGCCAGTCAGCACGCATTTCAGGAAAATAATTACGACTGTATATTTTTTGCGTTTCCTGTATCGCTTTATCCACCTTAGCGGATTGATGTTTAGAAATATCAGGATAATTTTGACTGTAAAAATCCCGTATCACAATCGCGATGCTGTCCATCGCTCGGGATGTAGATGTATAAGGTATCTCCAACGCTTTGATAGAAATGTTTTTGGCATACGGCAATGACGGATCAATCCAACCGAGCTGCATATATTGATTGACCTGATTAGCCGGATGGTTGTATTTATGGCTTGGACGATTGTGGCAATCTATACAATCCATGCGGCGCGTTTCATGGTTTTTCAACTCAGCTTCTGAAATTTTGTTCTCCGTGGATTGATATACAGTTTCTTTCCCCGTTTTTTTATCGCGAATACGGACCCATGGAATTTCCTGACGTTTGTGATCGGTAGAGACATAGTCCACTTCATTGGCAATATTCATGTGCCAGTGAATACCGTCGGTGTTACCGGACAGTTCATTGCCACCGCCGATGCGCATAAGTAAATTCAGCGTCCATTTGGTATTGTTCTCATCTGAAACGTAATACGTAAGGGCGCGTTGCTTTTCACTGAAAAAATGGCGTGGCCAGTGGCACTGTTCGCATGTTTGTTGTGCGGGACGCAGATTCTCAATGGGCGTCGGTATCGGTTTAGAAAATTTATTAAAAAGCACCGAATATACCTGATACGCACCGGAAATTTTAGCTTTAACAAACCATTCCGCACCGGAGCCTATGTGACACTCGGCACATGGGACGCGTGCATGCGGTGAATGCGCATAGGCCGTATATTCGGGGTGCATGACATTATGGCAAACTTCACCACAAAACTGTACCGAATCCGAATATTCTAAAACTTCCATACTGCCAAACGCCGATAAACCGAGCAAAATAATCGTTCCGAAAAAAAACACGGCGGTTGCGCGGCGATGACGCGGATCATTGAGGTCTATGTGTGGTAGATGTCCTTCGGAGGGTGTTCCGCGCGCAATACGTTTCTTTTCGCGCCATGCGCCATATGCAATCATCAATAAACCGAGTATCAGAAACGCCGGCGCTACCATGAAAGTAAAAATACCCATGTACGGATTGCTATGATCCGCCGTAAATTCGATAAGAAAAAGGAAAATAAAGACGGCAAAACTAGTAACCGACAATGCGGCGCCACTCATACTTACCATATTATAGAGTGACGGAGGAAATAATCGTCTCATAGTTCGGCTCCGTCAGTTTTTAGTATTATTGGTGTTATTATCATTGGCCGGAGCGTCGGTTTTAGTATCAGGTACATTTTCCTGCTCAACGCGAATGACTTCATCCTGAGGACGGTTAGCTTCTTCTGATTTTTTGATAGCTTCAAGTTCCAACGGATGTTCATGAGCCATTTCTTTTTCAGAGATTTTACCCGTTAACCAAGCTAAACTCATCGGATATACGTCAGGATTGAAAATGACAAAGTAAAAGTGCCATACGATGATCGCCAGTGTAGCCAAAATCGCTTCATAGAAGTGAATGATACGTGACACATCCCAGCCCAACTTGGTGATCATGTCAATGGACTGCACTTCAAACCAAAGAATTGTACCGGTCAAGGCCATCACGATCGTCCCCCACACCAAAGCCCAATATTCGCTCTTTTCGACATAACTGAAGCGACCCAAGCGTGGTTTGTCTTTACTTATACCAAGATTATATTTGAGAATACCGACAGCATCAGCCCAATCTTTTTTACAGAACCACAGATCTTTGACCAACTGGCGTCCGCGCACCGTAAAAATGATATACCAGAGATGGTACAAACTTACGACAACCATCGCGATACCTGCAACGCGGTGCAATATACTGCGTGCCTCAAAGGCATATTCGCTAAGGCTACGGATGCCAACTACCCACCATGCATCGGGATACCGCAGCATAAAGCCGGTAATCACAAGCATTATGAAACTCAAAGCCATCGTGCCGTGCTGAAGTCGCTCAGAAGCCGTCATGCGAACATACAGACCCCGACCATGATGTTCTTCTTCATGCAGTTCTCCGCGTTGAATGGCCAGCTTACGACGCACTTTACGATGGATATCTATGATATTGTGCAGAGCCATACCGCCGACAACCACGAAAATTAAAATCAGATAAATCGTAGCCACATACCAAAGTAACGGATCATCCGCTTTCTTTTCTTCGGAAGAGTGCACCGACCCGATTGTAAAACGATCGCCGGCACCCGGGTGACACTTGCCGCACGTTTTGACTAAATTGGCTTTTGAAATCGTGGAAGTCGAATCTTTAGCTTGTTTGATATTATGTGCACCGTGACAACTTGCGCAGTTGACGACTTCCAATGCCCCGCCGCGTACCGATAGACCGTGATAACTATCGGAGAATGTTTGAAAACGATCCGAAGCGATACCATATTTTTTCGATAGCTTTACCGATGCATGGCAGGTACCGCACACTTGCTGCGAAACATTGCGAGACGATACCGGCGACTTAGGATCATCGTGTTTTAAAATATCGTGTTCACCGTGACAGTCCGTACAACCCGGCGCATCCTTACTGCCTTTGTGCAACATATTTCCATGAATACTGCTATTATAGTCATTGGCAATATCTTTATGACATTTCGCGCATGTTTCGGGAATATGCATTTTGTTGACGGGCGAATTATCTACGATGGCCTTATTCATCGTGTGACTGCCGTGGCAATCTACACAGTTGGCCGCCTCCGCTTTTCCATTTTTTAAAGCCTGACCGTGTACGCTTTTTTCAAAACTGCGAACAAACTGCGCACCGAGCAATGTTTTCGATGAAACTTCCTGATTATCCACGTGACAACTCATACATACCTTGGCTTGCGCCACTTTGAGTTGTAGCGAATCCATGCCCGCTGCGATGTGCGTAATATTGCTGGAGTGACATTGGATACAAGTCGGCGCATTTTTATCGCCACGCTTTTGCGCTTCGGCATGAGCGGAATGAATAAAATCTTCTTTTACATCCTTGTGGCACGAACCGCAACCATTGACCAGATTATCTTTATGAAAAATATTTCCCGGTACTTTTGTCGAAGCCACGTCGTGTGTGCCGTGACATGTTTTACAGTTGGCATCATCGCTCCACCCTGTACCTTTGGTTGCCATGATATTGGGGTGAAATGCATGTTTGGTTAATTCTTTATTATGGCAGGAAACACAATTCACCGGCGTGATTTTTTCTTTGTGCGGAATTTCTTCCGGATCAAATCCGGTATGGCACGCGATACAGTTGACTTTAGCGTGTGCCGATTTACCTCGGATTTTTTCATCCACAAAAAGCGAAATCTTTTTACCCGCCTTTTTTTTGCTGAGCGACTCGTCGGAGTGGCATTCCATACAATCATCGTTGGACTGAGCCTTGAGCGAAAAGCCAGCGAATAAAAAAATCACGGTAAGAATGGTGTTTAAAATACGGCGTGAGAAAACCATAACATGCCTGCTGTCTTTATATTTCAGAATGGATTTTTATGATTACCAAACTACCGTTTTTTATAACGGCAGCTGTTTTTCCAGTACAGGCTGTTTTCCGATTTGTAAAGTTCAATACGTAGTAAACGGCCTGTTTTTTATAAAAAAAAGAATCTGGCCAAAACGGGTTCGGCCAGATTCTTATATCGCATATATATGAACTGTACGGGTTATTGTTTCGTTTTCTGTTCGACCAACCACGCGGCTAATGTCTTCAGTTCGTCTTCCGTACCTTTGAACTTTTTCATGTGTTTTTTGCCGTTGATGGCTTCAAGTTTTTGAAGATACTTGGCAATAAACTCAGCATCTTTTTCAAGACCGACGCCGGAAAGATCAGGAGCTTTGTTTTCCTCCGCTTCTTCGCCTTCGGCTTTTTTAGCTTCGATACCTATGTTTTTGACCGCATGGCACGACATACATTTATTGGCTTCAAAAATAGCCTTTCCGTCCGCAGGTTTGGCCTCTTGTGCATTGATTTGCGCTACATTTACAAACATTACTAATAAACCAAAAGCGGCGATAAATATGAGTTTTTTCATAGTATTGCAAACTCCTCTTAAATGTTTTTCTATCAATTAAATATACATTAGTTTCATTGTTCACAGTCATACTATGTAAAAATTATGTAAAGAAACATGATTTTCGTCATCTTGATAATTTTTGGTATATCTCGTAAGTGCTTAAAAATAAATCGGCTACAGCGAATCTGTAGCCGGATAGGATGGCTAAATGTATGCAAATAATGAAACAGTAACCGATTATTCTTTCGTTTTTAACTCAGCAAGCCACGACGCCAACATTTTAAGTTCCTCTTCAGTACCTTTAAATTTTTTCATGTGTTTTTTACCTTCGATCGCTTCGAGCTTCTGAAGGTATTTTACTATAAAATCAGCATCTCGTTTTAACCCTACACCGGATAGATCGGAACCTTTGTTGTCTCCGGCGTCTTCGCCTTCGGCTTTTTTAGCTTCGATGGCCATGGATTTGATAGCATGACATGATTCACATTTAAAGGACAGAAATACCGCTTTACCGTCCGCCGGTTTAGCTTCTTGCGCATAAGCCTTGGAAGACAACATAAGAATCGTTGCAAAAAAAGCGATCGCGAAAGCAACTATACTTTTCATAACACTCCTTGATAAGTATTGATTAATCCGCCACACATGTCCTATGCACGCGACGCCCGTGCGGCGTAGTGAGAATAATTCATTTTATTGTGTCGTGCGAAGTCTGAAAATAAATGGATACGAAATCCACACTTTGACCGGGCGATTACCATTGATTGCCGGTTTGAAACGCGCCTGCGACAAAGCATTCACCGCGGCTTCTTTAAACATATCATCGCCCTGAATGTAAACAACTTTGACAACGACTCCTTCTTCGTTAACCAATGCTTTCAAAAAAACTTTACCTTCAATACCGGCCTGACGAGCAATTTCAGGATATTCGGGTATTACTTTAGCCAATAATATCGGCGCTTGTTCGACCGGGATAAATTCGTCCATTCCGGGTTCATCGGAACTTTCATTGAGTCCGCGAAGCGATTCACTAATATCTACTTTTATTTCGCCTTCGCCGGCATTACCCAGCGAAAAGGACGAAGCGGCGATATTGGTCTTAATTTCTTCCTGAGTTTGTAACGTAACATCCGAGGGAGCTTCCGCATCTGGCACGACGATGGGAATTCCCGCTATTACCTTTGGTATTTCGTTCATTTGAACATCCACCTTGACTGGTTCGGCCGTTTTTTCAAGCGGTGCCGCGCTTGTAAGCTCATTGGCATCCACAAAACGAACCGTACGCATGGATATATCTTCTTTGAGAAGAACAGCGCTTACATAGTATGAAGTAATAAGTGCCGCATGTAACACAAACGCTATCGAAAGACCCTTCCACAGATTGATGCTGCTGATGTGGATTAGAAAATTACGGCCCGAGTCCGGGTGAAGTCCAAATCCTTCAAGACTTTCCAAATTGATGACTTTTACATTCATCATAGAGCCGATCACCTCCTGCTACAAGGTAAAACGCAAAAGGCATAGAGAAAATGCCCGACGTCATCAGCTGTTTTGACTTATGTCAAAGAATAGGCCTTAATAATAAAGATGTTACAACTATCTCGCCGCTAAATTACATTTTGGCAAATAGAGAAACGATTAAAAACAACACGGCATGGGTGTCGCGTTTTGAGAAAAGAGGGTATAACGAAATCCTTATTTACCCAATGATTTTTTCATGCGGGAAAAGACTAAACGTTTTCTTTTTTAGGTTGTTCGATAGGAAGTGTGAAAATAAATTCGGTACCTTTACCGGGACTGGTGTCCACATCGATTTTTCCGTTGTGTTTACCCACAATCTCATAGGCTAACGCAAGACCCAGCCCTGTGCCTTGACCGACGGGTTTCGTCGTAAAAAACGGATCAAATATTTTTTTCTTCACTTCTTCGCTCATTCCCATGCCCGTATCTTTGATGCGCACACGAATATTTTTTTCATCCGCCATTTCTGTCGTTATCGTGATCGTACCCTGGCCTGGTGTCGCTTGTACGGCATTGACGATCGTATTCATAAAAACCTGATTGAGTTGACCGGGAAAACACTCGATCTGAGGTATTTCGCCATAGTTTTTTATGATTTCAATCCGGCCTTTGTATTGGTTTTTAGCGATAACCAAAGCACTATTGATCAGTTTGTGCACATCGGACATACGGTAATCTTTGTGATCGGCTCGGGCAAAATTGAGCAGACCTTCTACGATTTCACCGATACGCTCGGTAGCCAGTTCGATCGGCGGCACAATCTCTTCTTGTATATTTTCAAGAGCCGCACGCATATCATTCGGATTTTGAGATTGAACCGCATCTTGCAATTTGCGATACAAAATAAACACATAATGATCCACCGTTGCCCGCGGCGTATTGACTTCATGTGCAATACCGGCCACCATCTGACCTAGGGATGACATTTTTTCGGCTTGAACAAGTTGGGACTGCGTTTTTTGCAGATCTTCCAGCGTTGTTTCAAGCTGTTCGGTTTTTTGGCGAAGTTGCGATGTGCGGTCAGCTACTTGTTTTTCTAAAAGCTGCTTCTGATGCAGCAACCTCCGCATACGCTGTTTGTACCACGTCACCGCTGAAAAAATCAACAGCGCTAAGGCCGCGATACGAAACCACCACGTCTGCCAGAACGGAGGCTGAATAACAATTTTAAGTTCAACGCCTTTTTCATTCCACACCAGATCGTTGTTCGACCCTTTGACGCGAAAAACATATGTACCGGGATCGACATTGGTATAATTAGCTTTGCGCTCGGTACCGATATTAACCCATCCGTTATCAAATCCTTCGAGACGGTACGCATATTGATTTTTTTCAGAACTGGTATAGTTGAGTGCGGCAAACTCAAATGAGAAAAAATTCTGTTTATACGAAAGCTCAACGACCGGAAGATCATTGATATCCTTGCCCAACGCTACCGGTTTTTCGAAAATTTTGAACTGCGTCAGAACCACGTTAGGAATATTGGGATTATCGCTTACGCTGTCGGGATGAAACCGGTTAAAACCCCGGATACCTCCAAAATACATTTCTCCGTTTTGCGCTTTATACGCCGAACCGTTTCTAAATTCGTTACTTTGTAACCCGTCACTGACATCATACACACGAAACACCCCGGATGAACCCGATGCATCAGACGGTATAAAGCGTGTAAGCCCTTTATTCCCGCTTATCCAAAGACGATTTTTAGCATCACAAAGCAATCCGTAGATAATATCGCTGGGTAACCCTTCTTTTGTAGTATAGTGCTGAAACGTAGATTGTATGCGATCAAAACGATTGAGCCCGCCGGTCGTTCCTATCCATAGCGTACCTGACGTGTCTTCCGTAATGGCGCGGATATTATTATGACTGATAGTAGACAGATTGCGCGGATCATGCAAATAGTGACGAAACGCCGTTTCACCCGGCAAACGCACACTCAAACCGCCTTGGGTACCCACCCACAATGCACCGCTCCGATCCTGATAAAGCACTTTGGCCACGTTATTACGTAAAGAAGCCGGATCATCAGGATTGTTTTGATAATGAATAAAACCGTTTTTTTGCGGATCAAACAGATCGAGACCATTCATCGTACCTACCCATATATGCCCGTCGCGATCTTCGAGTAATGTAATGATTCGATTTTCGATCAGCGACGCGGGATCTACGGAATGTTTATAAGACGCGACAAACCGGCCGCTTGCGCGATCAAAACGACGCAAACCGCTGCCGTAACTTCCAACCCATAAATTACCTTTGCTGTCTTCCAGAAGACAGTTATAGCTGTTATCCGCATTATTTTTGAGTGACGCATCCGCAAAATAGTTATTAAACGTATTTTTTACGGGATCTAATTGATTGAGTCCGTATTCGGTTGCAACCCATATTTGTTTTTTGACATCCTCATAAAACGACCAAACTACATTATTGCTTAAGGATGTTTTATTCTTAGCATCGCTCACGTAGAGGGAAAATTTTTGCTGATGCGGATCAAACCGGGACACACCACCGCCATAGGTGCCAAACCAAAGACGCTGGGCATTATCTTCAAAAATCGTATTGACATAGCTGTGACTAATACTGCTTTTGTCGGTCGGATCATTGACAAAACGCATAAATCGTTTTTCTTCGCGGTCGTAGCGATTAAGCCCGCTTTGGGTACCTACCCAGATCACACCCGCATGATCCTCAAAGACCGACCATACCATGTTATGGGAAAGACTTGCCGGATCGGAAGGATTATTCGTAAACGTCACAAAACGATCGGTAGCCGGGTCATACATATTAAGCCCTTCTGCCGTGCCAATCCAAATCATTCCACCATGGTCCTCGCAAAGGCTTAATATGTTTTCGTGAATGATTTTTCCTGTTCCGATCCCGTATTCAAATTTTACTGTTTTTCCTGTCGCCAATTCGTGCGCTATCAAACCCTTATTCGTTCCTATCCAAATTCGACCTTTGGTGTCAAAAAGCATCGCATTTACTTGGCGCGAGGGTAACGCTTTGCCGATGGGTGTTGACTTATCCTGATGGGTAAATACGCCCGTGGTTTTATCAAGCATATCCAAACCGCCGGATGTAGCCAACCACAAATTACCGGACGTATCTTCAGCGATGAAGTTTACACGATTGCTGTTGATGGAGTTCGAATTTTTAGAGTCATGACGATATATGACAAATGATTCTTTATCACGATCAAAACGACACAATCCTCCGTCGGCCGTACCGATCCATAATAAACCGCTGCGATCTTTGAAAACCTTGAGAATTCGGTTATCCGAGAGTGACGCCGTATCCAAATGGTTGTTTTTGTAAACGGTAAAGTTGTAACCGTCGTAACGATTCAGACCATCTTGTGTACCAAACCATAAAAAACCCCGGCTATCTTGTACGATGCTATATACTACGGTTTGCGACAAACCCTGCTCTATCGAAAGTGTCTCAAACGTAATGTTTTGCTGTGCGTGCAGAGCTGACAACCAAAACAGCACCGTACCAATAAAAAACCGACGAATCATGTGGGGAAGCCTTTACAAGTTAACCATGGTTTTAGATTTTTCGACTCCGGAGGCAATCGTTTTATACAGAAGTTTAGTGGGACAAGACTTGGTAAGAAACTCGTTGATAACCTTGGATGCAATCATTTTGATCATGTCTTTTTCCATTTCGGAATAACCGGAATAGATGATCTTATAGTATTGCTTATCGCCATGCTCTTCTTTAATTTTTTGGAAAAACTCCAGGCCGTTCATTTCCGGCATGCGATGGTCACTGATGATGAGATTGACTTTATGCGTTTTCAAAAGGCCCAGCGCTTGAAAGGGGCTTGTGGTCGTCAGAACTTCGTAATCATTTTCAAACAACAGTTTGAGTGATTTAAGAATTTCGGCGTCATCGTCAAGACACAAAATACAGGGCTTCACAGACATGAGACACTCCGTTTGAATAATATATTAATGAATTAATTATCGGTATCAGACAGGCTTTAAAAGAGGCAGCGTTTATGGATTTTTTTATAGTGAAACGCGAACAATCTAATCAAAACAAAAGGAAGTCTCAAGAACATTAATGCCCATGAAAGATAAAAATTCAAAAATCGTGTATTCTACTGACCCTAACTATACTGATAATGAGCCGCAAGAAGAAAGTTCTTCACCACGCGAAAAAAATTACTTCCTTAAGATGTATCTTGATCGAAAACAACGCGCAGGTAAAAGTGTTACCGTATTAGAGGGATTCACAGAATCCGCGGATGACATAGCACAGCTTGCCAAGCGTCTGAAAAATTTATGCGCAAGCGGTGGCACAGCTAAAGATCGTCTTATCGAAATTCAGGGCGATCATCGCGACAAAATCGAAAAAGAAATGACTAAATTAGGTTATAAAATCAAACGCAGCGGTGGGTGACATTTAATCGAAATAACTGTTTTATATCATAATTTTGTTATGGCGTACGTTTGTATCACTGTTCACTGAAAAACATTTTCGTCATTTTAAAGCCTGCGGTCAATTGTGTGAAACCGGATTGCCTTCACTACCGACAAACAACGCCTGCAAATTGAGTGAGGGAGCGCGGCGATTGCTAGCCAGTGCCACATAAGTCTGACCCAGTCGGTCTTTGGCGGCGCCTAATATAGTACTGACCACACCCAGCGCATGTCCAAGGATAGCCGGATTAATCTTCCCGATGATTCTCTGCCATAATGCTTCCTCCAGCACATTGATCGCCGTTTGCGTTTCATGAAGATCATAACCCGACTGGAAGCGCTCACCGGCTATGATTTCAATGTGATCCGTGAGGCGCGTCAGGTTTTTGGAGTGTGCCGCGTCGGCAATCAGATCATAAAGATCTTCCAATCTTTGACGCGACACCACCGCCCCGGCCTGACGGTAATGCGATAAATGCGCTCGTTCCATCGCGGCCACAGCCTCTTCGATGATTTCAGAACGCTCATCTTCCAACAAAGCTTCGAGTGTCATAACCACCTCAAAACTAATAGTTAATAATCAGCCGATATAACCGGCAATGTAAAATACAAACAAACTCTGTCGCGTAGTATGATGAGGGTCAGGAAAGCGAAGATAGCTCAGTTAAAAAGAAGCGCCGAGCACCATAAGGCATCCCGGCGTTAAAAAAATTTAGTATAGCAAACACATAGATTAGTATAACCATCGTCGCGCCATAACCTCCGCCGAAAGAGATTCTAATTTATCTGAAAGCACGTCGGCGATATTGACGGCGTTGATATCCGTCGTATAATTCGGCTCCAATTCACGAATTTTGGCATAGCATTGCGAATAATTTGACGCATGCAAATATGAAGACGCCTGATACCAAATCAGATCGCTATGCGTAACGGATGATTTATGTGAAAATGTATAGGCATTATCATGACGAAGCACAAACTGCGCATACATTATAGCGGATGGATAATCCTCAAGCGACCAACTCACAGCGCACCAACCCGCATACGCATCGCTTAAGCTGTCACCGCTGACGTTCTGAAAATATGTATGTGCTGTCGCCGCCTGATTTTCATCTATCGCACACCAACCCAAACCTACAAACGCTTCGGCATTGCCTATGGCGGATTGTTCGGCGAAAATAATTTTCGCTTCCGAAACATTTCCTTCCTCGTACAGAGTCCATGCTTTCTCGATCGCATCGGGATCCGCTTCGGCAGGACCACAAGCATTAAATATTAAGGCACCGGCAACGAGCCCCATGAATAATTTTGAACGTTTCATATATGATATCTCCTGTTTTTTCTTATTTGATCAACATCATTTTACGTGTGACCAATCCGCTTTTTGTTTCAAGACGGTAAATATACACACCGCTGGCTGAAAGCTGACCTGCCGCGTTACGGCCATCCCATACGATCTTATGATAACCGGCTTCGCGTTTTTCGTCCACCAGTGTTTTGACGAGTTGACCTAAAAGATTGTACACCGCGATTTTAACGTTTCCATTTTCCGTAAGGCCAAACTCAATCGTCGTGGACGGATTAAACGGATTGGGATAATTTTGCGCGAGTTCCAGACGATCCGGCACAACGACATGCCCTGCGCGATACAGCGCGACGTACGTACCATAGTGAGCGACCTTTGCACGCACTTCGTATCCGTCCGACTGACCGCCTACGTATTCATATCCCATATCGGTTTTTCGGTAGATACCGATTTGTCGCTTATCAAATTGCGATTGAACGGATGCCTCTGCGAACATCTCTTTATCAAGTCGGATCACTAAGTTTAATACATCACTTATTTCTGTCGTACCGTGGATACTTACAGACGTGCTTACCAATATTTCGTTTAATTCCTCTTCCGTATTTTCACCCATGAGGATAAATCCATCGGACGACTTCATCCGCCCATTAGACGAAAGAAAAACCGAAGTTGATTTCAGCGCCAGTGTGTGTGATTTTGAAACTGCAGCAACCTGATAAATTCGCTGAACCGAACGCGTATTGCCGGCCGCATCTTGTGCGTTAATAGCTACAGCAAGGCTGCCTTCCGTATTCATTTGATACTTACCGGTATAAAGCGTACCCACGCCCACACGCTGGAGTGATACGGTACGATTATCCGTAACCGTATTTGCTGTGTTTTTCATCGTTACTTGCGCTTGCACGGTTCCGGAGAGCACTTCGCTGGAATAAACCTGTAAATCAATGTATGATTTCAAAATCGGGCCTTGATTGAACCAAAGACTAAGCACTGGGCGCTTGGCATCTACCGTAAAACTTTGAACGTTGGACACCGTGTTCCCGCCATGGCCATCATGCGCCGTGATGCGCCAGAAATACGACTGTGCGCTGTCCAGATCGGATGCCGGTGTGTAGCTCGTATCGGACGTCGAAGCATTGATCACTGCAGAAGCAAATGTATTATTCGTGGATACCTCTATCGTGTATGACAGCACATCACCATCCTGATCTATAGCTTTGCGCCAAACAAAAGCAGGACGAAGCGCTGTAAGCAGGCCATTATTTAAAGGCGTGACTAAAGTAAACGCCGACGGCGCATCGTTAACAGGATTAATTGTGACGGTAAACGTATCCGAAATCGCTACCAAGCCATCCGAGACCGATACAATAACCTTTGGCGTACCGCTAAATTGGGAAGTACTTGTAAGGTACAGTGTATCATTTTGTATGGAAGTTGAAACGCCAGCTTCCGCCGTCGCCGTAAAGGTCAACGCATCAAGATCCGAATCCGTAAAGAACTGCGTCAAAACACTATGGCGTATGCGCCCAAAATCTTCATTGAGTGTAGTATCGCGCAGCATCTGGGCAAGTACAGGCGAATGATTGGTAGAAAACACATTGACGATCAAGGTATCGGCAACCGTATATTCGCCGTCAGATGCCGTGACACGTAACGTGGACGCACCTGTAAAACCATTTGTACTGATAAGATACAGCGTATCGTTTTGAATCAGACCGTTGACTCCGGCATTGAGCGTCGAAACGGCATAATTGAGCGTTCCATTATCTATGTCATTGAAAACTGCCGATAACTTATCTGCGTAGGTTTTACCGAAATCCTGTGCTAAATCCCTGTCTGCGATCTGATTGGTCCGGTTCGGCGCATCATTGACCGGTGTAACGATCACATTGATCGTGTCGGCGACGCTGTTTCCGTAACTATCTTGCGCCTGGATACGCACGACGGCTGTTCCGTTAAAATCGGCCACTCCGCTAAGATATAGCGAATCTTGTGCGATGATCGCAGAAACGCCGGAAGAAAGGATATGGGATGAATAACTCAGATTAACATCATCCACATCATTGAAAAAGTCATTCAATCGATACATCTGCGTTTTGGCGAAATCCTCAGTGAATGTGGTATCGCGCAAACTTTGAACAAGCGTAGGCTGGAAGTTTTCCGGATTGACGGTGACATAAAATGTATCTGTCACCGAATATTCCGCGTCATGTGCTGTTACAAGAATTCCCACATTACCCACAAAACCACCAACACTGATAATATAAAGACTGTCACCGGAAACTTCCGTATTGACACCCGCTTGCAAAGCGGTCGCTGTCATCGTAAGCGCATCATTGTCCGCATCGTTAAACACGTTCGAACTTTTTTCGACATATGATTTTCCAAAATCCACCGTTTTAGTGATGTCCGCTATATGCGCGATGCGTTGCGGCGCATCATTTACATTGGTTATCTCTACAGCCAACGTATCGCTGACCGATAGCGCACCGTCAGAGGCTATTAGGCGAAGAAGAATATTACCGTAAAAATCTTTTGCACTTTGCAGATACAGGCTATCATTGGTGATTGTCGTTGTCCCGCTACCGGCGATAACTTGACTACTATAAATAAGCGTCGAAGATTCGACATCTGTGAAGTGCGAATTGAGCTCCGCGATAAAAGTTTTTCCGATATCCTCGCTCCACGTCGTATCGCGTAACGACTGCATCACAGTGGGTGTATAGTTGAATGGGACAACGGAAACTGTCAACGTATCTACAAGAGTATATTGGGTATCGGAAGCCGTGATCCGCAAAAACGCATCACCGAGGAATCCGGCTACGCTTTCGGCATACAGCGTGTCACCGGAAATATAGGTAACAACATTACCGCTCACTACGGACACGGTGTATGAAAGCGCCGCATCATCCGGATCGGAAAAATAGTTCGGTAAATAACCTAAAGCCGTTTTGTCAAAATTTTCCACCAACGTTTGGTTATTGAGCGCTGTCGTTTGCACGAGCGGATCATTGACCGGCGTTACATTTACATCAAACGTATCGGATACAGAGTACTGTCCGTCGCTCGCTGTAATGCTGAGTGTGGCCGTCGCGGTATGAAAATCTTTAACACTCATCACATATAACGAATCATGCTGTATGTGAGCGGTTACACCTGTGGCGATGGCCGTTATCATATAGCTCAACGAGTCAGACTCTACATCCGCAAAATGGTCGGATAGATTGACATAAAAAATTCGCCCAAAATCCTCTGCTAGGGACGTATCTCTGATCGCGGATGCGACATACGGCGCATCATTTTGCATTGTGACATCCACACTAAAAGTATCACGGATCGTATATTCACCGTCGTTCGCCGTAAGTTCGATCGTTGCGATACCATTAAACGAAGCAACGCTTAAGAGGTAGAGACTGTCATTGGAAATGTAAGGTGTCGCACCGGATGCGATCGTACTTCCACCGAACGTGAGTCCATTGTCCACGTCACCGAAAATATCCAATAAGCGAGCCACATAAACTTTGCCGAAGTCTTCATTGTACGCCGTGTCACGCACCGCCGACAGAATGGTCGGTGCATCGTTGATATTATTTACCGTGATTTGCAGATAACCGAAGGACTGGCCGCCGTAATTATCCGCCGCATAATACATCACGGTATCTACACCGGCAAAATTGGAATCCGGTTTGTACGTGATCGTCAGATTACCCGAGTTAATCGTAGCCGTGCCATGCCGCGGTTGGGAAATCGAAGCGATATGGAGCACATGGTTTTCCGGGTCGGTATCATTATCAAGAACAGCCGATGTAATGCTGCTTTCTTCTGAAATTTCTTCGGTATCCATGACGACAACAGGATTGCTATTATTCTGCGCTTTTTCCAAAATAATATTATCCAAGCCGGCACTATCCGTCCCTGCTGCATATTCACCACGAATACGCAGAGCGGTAACATTGGACAATACGTTTTGCAATTCAGATTGTGTCGGAACAGACCCTGATGTTTTTTTCCATCCTGCCGTCTCGTTGAACACCAAACCAAAACTCGTGAATGTAGTACGCGGATTAGCCGGGAAATCATAATTTAGCTGAACACCGTTACCGATTAAAATCACATCGGGTTGCGAATTGTCCGTTCCTGCAGGGCTTTGTTTGATATCATAACGCAGCGTTTTATCGTAAACGGAACTGAGGTCGCCGAGAAATTTGGAAGGCGCGTTAAAATACCACCAGGCGCCCGTCACGGCATCGGTCGCCGTAAAATAACCACCAGGATTTCCCCCTGTCGAACGGTATGCGGAGTCCGATACATCGTTGACCGTTGACCAATTTTCCATATCGGTGTCAAATTTACTCCAAGTGACAAGGAATGAATCGCCGGATGTAACTGCAACAAACATCGTAGCAGAATCCGCCAATGATCCGTCGGAGACATAAAACTTGAAACTATCCACGCCGGTATAATACATGTTTGGTATGTACACAACAGAGGAGGATGTACCATCAATCTGTGCGTCACCAAACTTAGGCCGTGATACCGCTGACACCGAGAGTGTTTGATTTTCGGCGTCCGTCGCTGTTGCCACCACATTGATGCGTACGACATTATATTGCGTGACCGTCGTTGTTGTATCTTTTGCGTCAGGACGATCATTAACACTGTTAACCGTGATTTTTACCGCCGCCGTATCCAAACCGCCGCGGCCGTCAGCAATCACATACTGCAAACTATCCGAACCGGAATATTCCGAAGCGGACGTATAAATAATCGTCGTATCGCCACTACCATTTACCACGGTTCCGTGATAAGGGAATCCGGAGAGAATTTCGACGATACGAAGCGCGTCACCATTGGTATCCGTATCGTTGCGTAAAACAGAAAGCGTAGATGGGACGTCTTCTGAAGCCGTCACGATATCATTGGTCGCTACCGGAGGTGTATTGGACGAATCTGCAGTCACAAGAAAAAGCGCCGTGTCTCTATACATCGGTACAAAATCATATGGCCCGCCGGTACGCAGTCCCTGTATCGCTCCGAAACCTCCGGACTTACTCGCATAATTCATGATTTTAAACGTGTCGCCAAGCGCCGGCAAAAATCCATTAAGTAAATTTACATTTACGGTTCCCGCGAGTGTCGCGCTGCCGCTTGCGCGCAATTCATCAAATTGACCAGCGTTTTTTCCGCTAATCTCGGCATCATAAACGGCCGTACTCTTATTATTGATATTTCCGGTGAAACGTAGTTTGCCGGGCGAAGCGCCGGGACGTATTGTACCGTAATTATCAAAACGCGTACCGACATCAAGAACGCCTTTGCCGGTGATAATACCGGTGCTGAAGTTAACAAGACTGTCATAACACAAAATTGTCAACCCTGAATCAATTTGTAACGTACCGTAATTACTGATTTGATATTCAAAACTCGAAATGCCCGTGCCGCCGGATTTACGCAGCAACCCATAATTGTTTAGATACGGTTTGGCAGCTGCAAACATCCAGTTAGAATTCACATCGGTTGCCAATGTCGTCGTCGCACCGGGCATGTTGTTATACACAGCTCCTGCGTCAAACATGACAGGATTATTCCAGTTGGCAGTACCGTAGTTGTTGACTATGCGTCGAAAAAGAGTTCCGTTATTATAATCAAAGACTGATGCCGGCGACAAGGTCAGTGTTTGTGCAGGAGTATTGGAACTCAATGTCCCTGTCAACTGCAAATAATGACGAACAAACCACGGGTTATTTCCACCGACGGTTCCATTAACCAGCAGCGTATCTACTTTCAGGGAGTCGGTCGTAATAAAATTTGCCGTACCGCCGGAAACATTCAGTCTATTTCCAACACTCAGGAGATGACCGGACGGCATTCTGAAATTAACCGTACCGCCGGTGATGGTTAGCCTGTTGGATGTACTGAATGTGCTGTCAAAATTGACGGTACCTCCACCGATCGTAGTATTGCCAGTAATATTATATACACCGTCCATCGTAAAATTAGTAGGACTGATGAGTACGGTACCACTCCCTGTGATATTGCTCGACGCGTCAAAAGAGTGATTTCCTCCGGCAAAGTCAATCGTTGAGCCCGGCGAAAGTATAAAACTACCTCCGGCATGGGTACCGCTGGTTCCAAAAAACAAAGTACCCGACCAAACTTCGATTGTACCATAGTTATTCACGTAATATTCGAAGCTTGATATACCGGTACCACCGGACTTTCTAAGTGTTCCGTAATTATTAAAATTATTCGAAGTTCCGGCAAACCAGTTGGTGTTTCCATCCAGCGGCCAATCGGTCAAAGCCCCCGGCATATTATTATACACTGCGTTCTGGTCAAGTCCCCAAGGTGTTGTCCAAATAGCCGTTCCGTAATTATTGAATGTCCTTTTAGAAATACTGCCAGTCCCAAGCCATAAAAATGCCGCCGTAGGAGCGATAATTATTTGCTGGCTTGAATCTGTTCCCACGATAGCGCTGTTGGTAAATTTAAGAGTATCCTGAATTAGAATTATTGAGGTGCCTCCGAAATTGCCGTTCTGCATCCAAACCTCTTCCAGTTTGGCCGTATCGGATCTGTCAAAATAAACATTCGTAGCCGCAAACGTATGTCCAATAATGATTCGTTTCGGTAATTTTATGATATGGCCATTCGGTCCGTCAAAATAATATGTGCTGCCGTACAATATCATCGTAGGCCCTGTAACATTTATTATGCCTCTCAGTCGTATCGTTCCGCCAAACGCATCACCTAAAATCACACCTTTACCTTGTATCGTACACGAACTGTCATATGTCTGATTAGCTGCGTCGATTTGCCAAGTTGCTGCGGAATCAATGTCAATCACGGCACCTGTAGCGTTATTAACTCCGCCAAAACGAAGTTTGTTGAGTTTGATTTCAACGCGTGAACCATTGTAGTGGTTGGTCGCAACATTCCATTCCGTATTTGCGCCCGCCGATTTACGGATAGTTCCGTAGTTTTCAACGCGCGGTACACTTCCCGTTTGATGCCAATAGCTAGATCCTGAGTTGGTTAAAATAATAGCGCCCGGCCGATTGATGAATACCGCCCCGTTACTAACACGCCATTCGCTCGAAGTCCAGTTTAACGTTCCGTAATTATCAATAGTACGCTTGCTGAAAAAACTCAAACCAGATGCATTCAAAATAGCGCTTGATCCGATAATCAACGTATTTGTGGAATCCGTACCGGAGAGAGTGCCTCCGGAGAAAGCAAATCTATTATTTATTTTTACTGTAGCCAAACCATTGAGGATGCCGCCACTCGTGATCGAAAGTACATTGAACTGGAGCGTATCCGGCTGATTAAAATACACTGTTCCTCCGGAGATCGTAACACTATCCACAGAAGGAATCCGTGAAGCGACATGTGCTGTACCGCCATTAAAATCCAAAATACCGGAGCCATTGATCGTATTTGAAGTGTCCATGTACTGAGTACCACCGTATATCCGATACCGTGCACCATTGGATAAATTAAAATTTGTTGTTTTAGATGTATGGTTGGACTGGACTGCTAATGTTCCAGAAGCTACGTTGTAGGTTGCCAAAGAATCGTACAGCGGAACATTGATCGTAGTTTGGCCCGCACCGGACGACTTGTGAATAGTCCCGTAGTTATAGATCATCGGATCAGAACCGCCATTCGGAAAATTATTCCAATACCAATCTCCGGTGATATTGATCAATGCACCAGGGCGATTGATGAAGATCGCACCGTAATCCCAATCCCAGTGTCCTGCGGTCCAATTGATTGTACCATCATTGATAAATGTTCGTTTCTGAACTTGACGGGTATTCACGGTTATATTCACCGTACCGCTGTTGACAAATGTTACGTTAGAATCGCTTCCATAAATATATCCGCCGCTCCAATCGTACCGCGTTTTAACACGAATCGGAGAATTACCCGTTATGATACCGCTTGACTGAACCATGCGATCCACAATGACCGAATCATTGGTGTTAAATGTTGCCGTATTGCTAGTCATGGTCAATCGCGACAAGATCAAAGAGTCTTTGGTGTTCAAGGTTACGTTACCTGAAATGCCGAGATACGGTCCGAAGCTCGGTGCAGATCCGTTAAATGACACCGTAGCGGAGACGTCCGTGCTGTCTGAAACATCATAGAGTCCGTTGATGGTATAGGTTCCACTGGTAAACCGTACTGTTCCCGTTCCACTGATTGACGATGCTGCATCCCACGTTTG
Organism: bacterium; assembly: GCA_013360215.1. Classification (NCBI taxonomy): domain Bacteria; species bacterium. Next base: position 238,332 of record JABWCP010000005.1, read on the forward strand.
CGTTCCGCCCGCATAGATGGCGAAACGGCTATTACTCAAAGTCCACGGCGTATTGACATTAGTAGCACTGGCGGATACCTGCAACGTTCCCGATTGAATCTGATAGGACGCGTTTGTATTTACGGCATCAACATTGAGGTAGGCATAACTACTACCGGAAGACACACGAAATGTCCCGTTATTAATAAACTTCGGCGCCGGCGCTGCACCAAAATAATTGATATAGTATCCTGCAGCGGTCGCATCTATGATTGCGCCTGATTCATTACGAATAATTGCACCGGTATTATTATCCCAATGTCCCAATGTCCATGAAATCGTTCCTTGGTTGATCAGCGTTCGTTTAGATAGTGTACGAGTACCCGAGTTAAAGAGGGCTGCCGTCTGGATTATGGTTGCCACGGTTGAATCCGTTGCGGATTGTGTCCCTCCTGACCAATTAAACCAATCTTTTATACGTACCGGAGAATTGCCGGTGATCGTACCGTTAACTTGAATCAATGTGTCAATCACCAGTGTATCGTTCATAGTCAAATTGATCGTACCGCCGGATTGACGCAAGCTTCGCATAGTGATGTTTTGCGGTGACGTGATGTTTATCGTGCCGCTGGTTATCGAAACGCTATCGCCGAGCGATAGTGATTTTCCTGCAGAAGCATTAAATGTCATGCTGGACGAAGTCAAAAAGTACGAAACACCTTTAATATTTACGTCTCCTGTAAACGTAGCCGCTCCGCTGCCTATGGTTAAATTTCCTGCACCACTGATTGATGAATTGGCATCCAACGAAGCGGTCGTACCGGTGAAATACAATGTAGCTCCGGAGGCAATCGTCACATCCGCATCCGTTGTTATCAGTGAACGATAGAAATACGTTACCCCAGTTTGAAGGTCAACCGTGGATCCGCTGTATGAATAAATATCTGCATCCACAGTAAAGTTGGTTGCATTGACCGAACGACGGAATATTCCGTAGTTATTCAAACGTGAAAGCGCTCCATTGATATGATCCAATGCGGGAGATGATGTGTTGATACAATCAAAGAGATTATTGTTGTTGATAACTGTCCCGGAATCCATTATAAGACTGGACGTACCGCCATAGCTAATCGTACCATTATTCTCCACCGTGATCTTTTGCCAACGAAGCGTAGATGTAGGATTGAGCGTAAGCGTCTGACCGCTACCAATCAACAACTTGATCGTCGAATCCGTAGCACGCAATACACCCTGATTCATCGTA